>CAMLIF010000022.1 GCA_946479985.1 uncultured Flavobacteriales bacterium | reverse complement strand
GGTGGTGTAATGCCAAAAAGCAATATGGTAACAAATTTAAAAATTCTTCGGTTTCTTCCCTTTCTCTGCGTGTTCTGCAATTTCTTCTATTCTTTTTTGTCTTGTTTCAGGTCGTTTTGCCGAAATAATCCAATAAAGCATCATTTTTCGGATCGATTTACTCAAACTTTCAAAGTACACTTTAGAACCGATGTATTTTTCGAATTCAACTTCCAGATCGTCAGGAATCAGCAGCTCGTCTACCGTATCAAGAATATTCCAGCTTCCGTTTTCTTTCGCTATTTCAATACATTTCAATCCGGCGGGCAACATCAAGCCGTCGGCTATCAGTTTTTCTACTTTCAGTTTATTGATCTTCGACCAGGTGCTTGAAGGTTTTCGCTTCGAAAAAAATTGAATAAAACGTTCTTCGTCTATTGTTTTACGTACACTGTCAATCCAGCCAAAACAAAGTGCTTCATCAACTGCATTGCTCCAGGAAATAGTTGGAATACCTGTTTTGACTTTGTAACAAACAAGCCAGATTGATTGTTTGGATTCATGATTTTCCTGTAACCATTGCCTCCACTCCATTTGGCTTACAGGATAAAAAGTTTCGATTTCTGCTTTTTCCATCTGCTATAAAGATACAATTTGACTTAAACAGGAATTACTTCATTACAAAAAGTAAAACCGAAACCAGTGTAATTGCAACTAGATGGTATGAACCGCTGATAATTCCGTAAAGAATAGGCCTTGGAATATTCGGATTGATAGCAATATTGACAGTATTGGCGACCAAATAGCCAACTCCAATCACCATAGCAAATTCGATTGCCGATTGCATTGAGTTAATTTCCAAAGCAAGCATCAAAACGGCGCTGGCGAGAATAATAAACAGGGAACAAATAGCAGGACCGAGAATAAAGATTGGTGCAGTTTTTTCTTCCGGCTCGTTTTCCTTTCCTAAGGAAACGCGGTACGCCTTTTTGAAAAACAAAGTGAACCACAACGCCCCGATAATGACATAAATGGCAAATGATGCTAAAACGCTGAGCCAGTTAACTGCTGAAATTAATGAAATCATAAATCTAATTTTAAGTTTCAGCAAATGTAAACGCGGGTTGTGACAGCCTAATGTCAGGGGTAGTTATCAAAACATGACAAAACATAATATTTTCCCGCGGACGTGCGCAGAAGATCACAGAAGAAAAGAATATAAGATTGAGCGCTCGGGTCAGTATAATCTGCCATAGGCAGATTTCTCATCTGTGTTCAACAATTTTCATACATTCAAAAACGCAAACATCTGTGCTCGTCTGCGTTCTTATGCGGGAGAAAAAATATACCTAACCATTTAATTTATCAACGCATTTGATCGAAAAACTGTTGCAGACTCATGTCGTGAGCCTCTAATTTTTCAGTTTGAAGTTCGAGCTTCTTGATTCTATCCAATCGGAAAAACCGGAATTCCTGTCGTTTACGACAAAAAGCTACCAACAACCAATTTTCAGTACTTAGTAAGGCGAATGGTTCTATAAACCGGGTTGATGATTCTCCTTCTGCATTGGAATAATCGATTTTTGTCAGCACCAGATTGGTAAGTGCAAACTGAAGCACAGAAAGATTATTGCTTGTTCTCTCATTATGGATGTTCTGGCTGAAAAGTGTTCTTTCAGAAAGCAAATTTGCCTTGTCTTTCACGCTGTTTCCCAAAACCGCTTTGATTTTCTCTATTCCTTCCGAATAATCTTTTACAAACGAAGCGTCTTTGTTCTTTAAAACCAGCTGTTCGGCCAAAATAAAAGCGTTTGCCTGATTTTCGGTAAACATTATGGGTGGAATCCGGTAACCTTCCATAATTGAATATCCTTTTCCTTCTTCCGTCACAATCGGAACTCCGGCTTCTTCCAATGCCCGGATGTCTCTGTAGATTGTTCTTGTGCTCACGGAAAATTTCTTCGCCAATTCAGTTGAAGTCAACAAACGCTTGGTTTGCAGCTGAGTTAAGATAGCTGTGAGCCGCGAGAGTCGTTTGGTATCGTTGTCATTCATCCTTTTAAGATTTTCTTTCTAACTCTTGATTGATTTCAGAGGATATAACGGAACTTTCCATCTGTTGGTTTTCAATTTAGGTTCTCAAATCAACCCCAATTTTTCAATCTTACTGCCTATTGCTTTTTCCTTCATGGAATCTTCCAGATTTTTGAATTCGCCCTTGGGTACGGTTTTCACCAGTTCGCCTTTTTCAATCAGGAAAATCTGATCGCAAGTATCGTTTAAAGTTGAAAATATATGTGATGAAATAATAACGATTTTATTCAATTCCTTCAGCTTCAGAATGATTTCAGTCAGAACGATATTACTCTGAATGTCAACTCCGTTGAATGGTTCGTCGAGAATGAAACAGCTGTTCTCCTGAAGCAAAATAGCGGTAAGTGCCAGCTTCTTTTTCATTCCTGTGGAATAGGTAGAAGCATATTGGTTCAACGGCAGATCGAATATGTTGCGATCGTCGATATTATCAATCTTCACACTTCTCGCATTGCACAGAAGCTGAATGTATTCTTTTCCTGTGATTTTGTTAAAGAAAAAAGGTTCTGTCAGTAACAATCCCAAATGATCTTTCAGAGACAGAAGATCAGAAACTATATTTCCGTCGTAATCTTCTAAACCGGCTATGCATCTGAAAAGTGTTGTTTTCCCGGCGCCGTTTTCGCCAACAATTCCGTATACGTTTCCGGGTTCAAAACGCATTTGAATGTTTTTCAGTACTTCTTTTGACCCAAATTTCTTGGATAAATGCTGAATTTCTATCATTTCAAATAGGTTTTTAAACGATTAACAGATTGACTGAAAAAATAGGGAATCACGAATAACAACAAGGGTGGAAAGAACAAACTCATTGCAATCAGAAATCCTTGCGTTAAATTCATTTCATCCGGAAAAACAGTGTATTTGGCAGCTACAACTGCAATTAAAAAAGCATATCCTATTAAAAGCCAGAGCAAAATATACAAGACATTCTGATAGAATGCTATTCCCAAAACCAGGACAATCGGGAAAATTAAAAACGAAGCATATAAAACAGCTGTTTTCATCTTCCCGATTAAAAATTGCCTGGAATTCAGACTGAATGACCAAACGTAAAATTCGTCTTCGGGTTTTGAATAAAAACTTAATGAAATGACAAAAAGCGACATCATGGCGAAGACTCCCAACTTAAAATTATCGATCGAAACGGCTATACAAGCCAGAATGTATACCGCAGGAAACAAATAAAACGTGTTTCTGAATCCGACTGTAAACTCAAACGGTTTTTTGTAAAACGGTGTTGGAATAGTGAAACTGAAAATTGTTCTGATCTTAATCAGCGATAAAAGAACCGAAGCTACCATTAGAATAACGGCGGGAAGGAACAACAGTTTATAAAGTAAAAACACGACAAACGGTGCTGAAACTACCAAATTCTCGACTATCCTGATTTGTCTGTATTCACTGGTTTTAAAGGTTGTTTTAATGAATTCGTTTCTTTTAATTTCAGAAAGGATCCCGCATAAGCTTAATGCAACAACAACGTATAAATATTCTGCAAATACTGTTTTGTAAAATAAGAATACTGAAAGCGCTGTGAAACCGGCAATCAAAAAGAGATATGCCAATGCCGGCTCAATCCGAACATCGGTGAACTTACGATTTAACATGCGGTATTGAAGTGAAAAATATGCTTTCAATATACTGGAATTGCCCCCGAATGTAATCTTTTATACGTTTTTCACACTGTTAAAGATTTATATTTTCCTTCCCCAGACAATGAAAATGCAATATCAAAAGAAAATGTGGATCTCAATTTGAGAATGGGGTCATTGAGCAGAAGTGATTTGGAAATGATTTTAATTTTTCAATATTCGCTGGAATAAATTTGACCTAAATATAGTTTTGGGGATAAGTGCAAGATTATCCACCATTTACCCGGGTAAACTTAAAATGTGTCAATTCTTATCCGGATAAGCGCTATTTCTTCGCTTCAACAACAGCCAGATTATGAATCAATTTCCACTCATTATCCATATCCAAAACCAGCGAATTATAAGAAACAAAATAATTCTCTGCACTTTCCAAACGCAATTTCACCAGGGCAATTGAATCGTTTTGATCAACACTTTCAATAATCATCTTCCTCGGTAATCCACCAAAAACACCTTCCCGAATGTTCGAAAGATACTTCTGTTTATCCATAATCATGACTCCGGGTTTTCCCATAAATTTACTGCTCGAAACTGTAAAATCCGAATGAAGTACTTTGTCTAATAACTCCACATTACTGGTATCTCCACCTTTCACAAAGTTGGTTATTGCCTGAATTATTCTGTCTTTATCATTCATTTGTCCTCTATTTTCCAATAATAAAAATCCACATCAAATCGTTCTTTGTAAACAATCCAGGTATCCAGCCAAATCTGATCAATTCCATCGCCTCCATATTCTTCAACAATGTAATAATAGCCGTATGATGCCTCATCTTCACAGTTTTCGGATTCAATGATCGAAGGATGGAAAATCTCTTCATAATAAGGATCTCCGGACAGGCTGCTCCTCAAATTATGGGAAACCGTAATTGTTCCTTTACAATCCAACATTCGTAAGTAATCAGCTATACGCATGGTGTCTCCGGTCGATTTAAGCTGTATATCTTTCGCTCTATCTGATTCTTCCAAAACAATTCGGGTTGAATCGAATGTGTACGTAGTTGAAAAGGTAATTTTTCCCAAACTATCAAAATTGAACTCATTGCCACTTTTTATTCCATGAAAGAAGTTCGATTGTTTGATCAATACATCCGCAGAATAAGTTTGCTGATTTCCGTGTATTAAGCCATGATCGTAATTGGAAACAGTCAGTAGCAAATTGTTGAATTCTTCAGAAGAACCTTGTTTGATTCCGTTTTGATAAGTACTTACTTCAATGAGCTGTCCTTCTCTGAAAATAGAATCCTTTCCGGTAAGAAGTCCTTTTTTGAATGTCGAAATAAGTTCAAAATGAAGCGTTGAATCGTAAAGTCCCGTTGTACTTCGAATAACCGGACCCTCCAGTTTTTTATTGGTTTCGGTTGAACGATAAACCGGTACATATTGTCCTTCACACTCATATTCGACGATATAATTATTTCCGATATCATCATAGGAATTAAGATTACTCGTACCGCAAGAATTGATAATTAAGGAAAGTAAAATAATTACAAATGATAAACGCATCGCCTTCTTTTTAATTTGATAAACCTGTCAGTTGCTCTGTTGATTAAAATGAAACCAAAATAATTATGGGTCCTGATCGGGTTTATTCTTCGAAGCCAAATCCGATTTACCTTCAATATCGACTTCAGAATCACATTTTTTGCCATCCAATTCAGGTGTAGCCATAATTCTTGACATAAACCAAACTGTCCCTTTCGTCTTCCATATTTTTGTAGCAAAATAAACACCAAGTATAATTCCGGAAATAAATATTACCAAACTTACTATCAAAGTTGTTGTTGACGGATTTGAAAAATAAACTACAGTAGCAATGAACAATCCAAGGAGAGATGGAGACAAAGCTATTTGCAGCCAACCAACAACTTCCATCACCGTATGAAAAAACCTGAACATTCTATTCTTGTTTCACTATTCTTTACTCAACTCGGGTATTATTTTCTTTGCCCGGGTACTGTGTATTTTTCTCGCCATAATAAAGTTTTTTCAGGAAAAGTGATCTTTCCCTTCTCTCATTCTCTTTTCACAAGCAAGGTTTAAATTATATAAAAAAAGCCGATTTGTCCGCCAAGGCAGCTAAATCGGCTTTCAATACTTTATCGGCGATTAGTTTTTGCTGATCATTTTTCGTGCAACGCCTTTAGAGGTAGCAACTTCCAACAAGTAATTTCCTTTTGGTAAAGCTGATGCATTCATAGAGTTGCCTCCGTTTTGAACGATTAGTTTTTTACCGTCCAATGAATAAACCGCAACAGATTTAATCTCATCGTCAGATGCAATATTGAACAAGTCTGCTGACGGATTGGGGAATACAGTGAAATCTATTTCCGCTGCTTGCTCCAGAGAAGCAGTGCTTTGGTAGTAGAAGTATTCCTCTAAGCTTGGATAAACATCATCACCGGCCATGTTCTCGTCGAGGGTTGTAACACGCGTTACAAAACCTTCTGCATCATAGTAATAATTATGTCCGTAAAGGCCAAGCGTTCCTGATTGCTCTTCAGCCGTTAAACGGTTCGATCCGTCGTAAGTGTAATCAATACGAACAGCTTCAGTTGTTGTAGGAATGCCAGAAACCACCAATAGTCCAATAAGATTTGTCAAATTGGAACCTGAAAAGTTATAATTACCCACCAGTAGCCATTCCAGCGGAGTTCCCGAATCCTGGTCATAATCGATATAATAATTGAAACTTACAGGTGTATTTCCTGAAAATGTGTACTCGATGCGCACTTGCGGATCAAACGCAATTCCGTCTGTAGAACTGAACACGACCATTCTGTCAACATTTGTTGTTGTTCCGATATATTGCAATGAATCGGTTTCACTGATATAACCTACTCCTGAATTATAGCTCAATGTGTTTTTAATAATTAAACGATCCGATGCATCATAGAAATAATCTACACCGTCGTTGGCAAACCAAGATCCGGAAAGGTCGTATTCGGAACGATAAGTAGCTATTTTTCCCGAAGCTGTGTAAGTATAAACTTCACGTGTTCCAACATCGGTGGTATTAGAAGTTACAGCGTGCGATGCATTGTATAATTTCGCACTTGTTTGAGTTTGTGTACCGTCATAAAAACTGGTTGAAGTTGTAAAATCCGCATCAGGAGTACTCCAATACCAGAAAAGAGGTGAAATATCTTCTTCCATTCCGAAGACAGGTCCGTTCGACAACAGAGATCCCTGGAAATCGGCATACACATAGGTTGCAGAATCAGTCCAGTTTAGAACTCCCGATTCGTCGTAATAACGAGCGGCATTTGCCGTAAGTTTCTTCTGAGAAAAGGCCGAAGCCGAAACTAAAAGAAGCGTAAAAAGTAGTGTTTTTTTCATGTAAAAATTTTTGGTGAAAGTAACCACTCTTTTCGGGTTTAGGAAGCAATTAACTCAATCAATCAGACTGTTAACACAATAAAAAAACCAGATTTCGCGTAAATTCACTCTACTGAAACGGTAAAAACATAGGAGTTCATTTTAAAACTATTCCTTATAATTTCAATTTGTCGGACAAAAAGGTACATCTCATGGGAAAAGACGAACTGTCTTTTAAAAAGAATAGCTGCAACTTTTCTCGATCGAGCAACACGTTCTCCTGGTTTATGATATTTTGCTTACTGTCGAAATAAGTTAATTGTATAGTATCACCATTAATTGCCCAATTTCCGGCACTAAACGATCTAATGCCTGAAAATTCCGAAGTGTGTTCAAACTTCCCGTTCTCACGGAGATATAAAAAAACACCCGCCATCGGTGCATCCTGATAAGCGCTCAGAGCAAGAGGTGATTCGCGCCACTCTTTAGTAGTTTTTTTCAGGATCCGTGCATCTTTCCCAATAATGCATGAACTCATCAAAACCAGGATGCTGCTTAAAACGATACTGTTTTTCATTTTATTATTTGTTTCCTACTGCTGTATGTTGTTATAAAGAAAAGGTAAACCGGCATTTCAATTAACAAGTACAGGTTTAAATGAACACTTCAACCAGGTTCCGTCTTCCAGGTACCGGGATTTTGATATTACATTCCCGTTGGTGTTGTACTCAAATTTCAAAATCTCTATATCCGGATGGATATATGATTCTTCATCGGTATTTCCAGCCGAACTGTAATGATTTGTTACTTTGACAACCTGATTAAACTTGTTATACTCCATGTAATATTCGTTACGGATAGAACCTATTCCTTCAGTAGAAAAGTAAGTCATATTTCCGGCGGCATCATAACGCAGACTGTCGAACTCAACTCCGTAATTATAATGATACCCGATAACACTGGTAAGGAAATCGCCGGTATAATTGTAAAATACCAGTTTATCTACCAGGTAATCGTAAACTGCATACTTGTCTACTACAGAATCTTCATGAGATAATTCGATCTGTAAATCGTTTTGGTCACTGTATGGTTCTACTTTTCCGTAATGATCGTTCACATAATTTCTCAATTTCTGTTTTAACATAGCTACACGCTCGTCGGTTAACTCCAATCCAACAATATCGTCGTTAAATGTTGGCTGAGCCGGTTTTGAATCTGACACAACGTTTTCAGCGTTAGATAGAGAAGAATCAAGAACAAAATAGAATGTTTGCGTAGTATCATAAAACAATCCGAAATATGAATCGTTATTTTCCGAATCGTAATAAGATGTGGTGTCATTCATTCGGCTAGGATCATTCTGGCTTGGAAGTACCCACGATTCATCCGGAAACTCGACAATAGTGAGCATATTATATTTCACGTTACGCAAATCTTCCATATAGGATTCCGCTCCATCGCATGTGACTTCAACCGGATTATCAAGATTTCCATTATAATTGGGCTCCCCTTCTGAGAAAACAATTTTACCGCCGGAAGTTAGGTTCAACCCTAAAGGAATGGTTTGCGCATTTCCTGTTTGAAAAAAGAAAAGGCAATAAAACAGAAAGAGTATTTTTCTCATAGCTCAAGGTTACAACCGGATTCAACTTAGGTTCATCTGCTCGATTTCATGGCCTTAACAACAGTCAGGCTTTGATCATCGATGAACCGCTTGTATTCTTCACTTTCCGAGCCGTAGAGTGCCATTTTTCCTTCCTTATCAAAATGAATTCCCCAGCCATAGCGTTTTGTTAAAGGTGAAGCCCGGAAGCATGGCTGGCCTTTCGAAAAAAAATGATTTCTTGCATCTTTATATTCCGTTTCGATCAGGTCGTTCTTGTCGGCAAAAACCTGAAACAACACATCATCAGAAGAATATTTATACGGATTCCGGCTAATCATGTCAAACTGAATATTGGCCGCCGTTAACTTATCACCTTTTTTCGGCGGTTCCTCTCCTTTTCCAATTGGGGAATCATCCGAAATTGCGATAAACGTATCAAAGTAATTGGTTGTATGTGTTTTCATACTTCTTAAAATATGAATTTCCGATTGGTCACAAAAAGCATAATCACCTGTAATTTCTCAATTTATACCAAAGTTAAAGAACTATTTCCTTAAACCTGAATTCGAACATCGCCCCCGGGTTGCCATCGTCAATAAGCGTAACTTCAATTTCGTTCCAATTTATGTCAACAATAAGCTCTTGCTTAACAGATCCGTCATATACTACCGCTTTCATTTTAAAAACCGGCGATTTTGATTTGTAAAATTTCATTAACGATTCTACATCAGAATAAGGCGTTCCCAAATGCGATTTGATATCCAGTTCAAATTCCCTGTCATACAGTTGGGCTTCAACAAATGCACTTTCTGAAGAAATCTTTTCCAACCCGCTCAAAAATTGGGTAGTTGGAAATTCAATACTGGAAATTGTTCCTTTTTCTGAAGTAACGAACCCGATATACCTGATCCGGTAAATCCCGCAGGCTTGCCCGAATGCAGAATGCAGCAGGAGTGTAAAGATTAAGAAGGCGAAGAGTTTTTTCATTCCAACATGATTGAATTAGATCACTAAAATAAGGTTATTACATTAGTGGATTATAAAAAAAGCGACTCCGAAGAACCGCTTTCCCTGTAACTCAAACGCTTTACTGTCAGCAACGCGTTATTATATTCATAAGTAGTGTTTATGCTGAATCATTTCGATGCTCCTATAATTTCAACTTTCCGATTATTCTTGTGTTTTACCAGGTTCATTCCGTAAGTATGATTAGTAGCAAGTATTACATCTTTGCAATCAAAATGCTTTATTACTCCATCATCAACCAAAGCAACTATCCAACACGAATTCAGATGCATACCATAGTCAATGATAAAAATTGCCTGTCCCTGCCCAAGTGGTGTTTCAACCAAAATCACAGGATTTAACTGATATATCATAGCCATTAATTTCATGTTACACCACCTTGTTGTAATGCAAAGATCAAAATCGCCGGGAAGAATTGTATTATGAAATCACCGAAATAAGTTACATTATTCCCACAGTTGTGAACTGTTTCTTTCTTTGTTTGTATACGAGTTTATGTATTTGAAACAAACTATTCCATTTTGTTGTCGTGGTCTTTTTCTTGTCTTGTCGCTTGGTGCAACTGCGGCAATAAACGCACAGGAATGTCAACCATTACCAAAACAAGGGCTTCAGGTTGATTATCATCACAGGAACTTTGGTCATTCAGAACAATCATTTCAACTATCTTATTTTGACACTTCGACCATTACAAAGAATAAAGCAATTGCGGCTGAAACAGAACTCAAAAAGAGTTTCAATCAACTATTATGGAAGGTAATTCGGTTGAAATGTACCTCAAATGACACTTTAGAAAACAAAATATTCCTATTTCAAACATGCGAATACTTAAAAGATTCACTGTCTTTACGAACTACTATTCGTGGAAATAGTACCACTTTAATATGCAATGGAGAATCTATCGAAAGTGTTCTTTACGGAGACAACTTTCAGCGGGATATTATCAAACTGAGTGATTCAACTCAGCTTTCGAACTGGTACATGAAACGCTTTTCACCTTATGAAGTACAAGAATTTACTCAAAAACGAAAAATGTACTCCGATGAAATGGACCAATTGTATGTTCAGTTCACCGGTACCGAGACATATCATAATTGGTCATCCTCAGAAACAAACCAATTCAATTCGCTGGAAAGACTTATTGACAGTATTGATTATCTCTTGTATCCCACATTATTATTAGAGTTGAGTTCGTGGGTTACGGATACAAATTCTGCCTTTGGAATTGTCCCGGATCAAACATTCAGAATGATACATTCATCTGATGATCCGTTCCTGAATCAAAAATTCAGATTACATCACGGATATATTGATAATCCGTATAAAAGCAATGCTTATTTTTTAGGTGATTCAAACCTGCTGAGCGGAAAACAGATTTACGAAGCCAAAGAATGGAAATTTGAATATTCTCCCTGGAAAGAACCCCGGATCGTTTATTGGTCGGCAGAAGGAAAGTACCTGATCATTCAAAAACATGAGACCAATATTGGTGAAACTTACTGGGATAATAAATTTACTTATTACTTCTATGAGTTGCAGGAATAAAATACCCCCCCTACACTCAATAATTCATACCCCAGAGAATTTTCACCATTCAATCTTTCAAATAAACCAGTATTTTCAGATTATGAAGTTCCTGCTCTCAACATTTGTCATTTATTTATCATTCAGCGCTATTTCCCAGCCTTTTAAGCCCGATGATTTTGGTCATGTAAGCGGTGATGCTTTTAAAAGTTTCTGCAAACAACGAAACTATTCGCTCATTGGAATTTTCGACTCGCTTCCCAATAAAAAAGGAATGGCAGCTCAAGTAATTAAAAATAATAAGTGGATTTATGTAGACCTGAACAGGAAAGAATTCACAGATCACGACGCACTGGCAAAACACTACGGATTCTACTCACCCCCGATGGAATATTATGAAGATTTTGACGATGATGATATAGTTGAATATCGACCTGAATCAATAAAAATGAAAGGTTATTACCCGGTTACCGGAACCTTTTCTAAAAATGACAAGGTTGGTTACAAGATCAGGGACAAGATCATTGTTCAGCCGAAATATGATGGTGTTTATGAACTTACGACTGTAGAAAACTACCTTTTTTTCCTGGTACAAAACGGCTATTTCTACGGGATATGTGATTACCAGGGAAAGGAGATCGTTCCAGTTATCTACGAGAAACTGGAGTACCTGACTAATGATGCCAAATGCTTTTTTATTGGTACAAAAGATCGCAAAAAAGCTATTTTGTCGCGTGGAGGAATTGTAACCGTTCCGCTTGAATACGAGGAGATCATGTATGAAAAAGCCGGAAATGGCTTTGTGCTCTTCACTCAAAAAGGCGGAATGATCGGGGTACTGTCCTCCTCCGGAAAAACCATTTTGAATACTGAATACCAGTGGCTTCAGTTAGCCGATCGTTCTGCTTTGAACGGTTTTATTGCACAGCGCAATGATAAATTCGGGTATATCAATAAATCCGGGATCTTAAAAATACCTATTGAATATAACGTACTGTCTTACAACGGTCAATTCCTGACTTACCGGGTTGACAAGAATGTTGGTGTACTGGATTCAAACGGAAGAACTATATTGGAACCGATCTATTCTGAAATTGTAGAACCGAAATTGGGGAATTGCTTTATTGCAACGGTAAACAATAACGGTGTTAAACAAATCGGGATTTTCGACCTGAGCGGAAAAGTAATTGAAGAACCCCAATTCAGTGCTTATTACGAATATGGATTATCTTATAAAGACAACGAGATTTACGTGTTAGCCAAAGAAAAAATGTATTATCAAACCGGATTGTTCAATGTAAAAACGTTAACGTGGATCTTACCGTGTAAATACAACATCGGAATTGCCGCATCGAATTACATGGTTGTTATGCAGGACGATTCAACGCAAAGCAGCGGCAAACGGCACGGTGTGGTTGATCAAACCGGATCGTTCATTATTCCATGCCTCTACAGCGAATTGAAATATAACGACATTGAAAACAATGCAACAGTACAATACGACGGAAAATACGGTCTGGTTGGCGCTAACAACAAAATTATTCTTCCTTTTCAATATGAGAAGTTAACTCCGCTGGCTTACTCTGAAAATGTTCACGGAGCACGAAAAGGTATTCCGAAAGGTTACCTGATCTATTCTGATAATAGCAGAAAGGGCGTAATTACGAATAGCGGTAAAACGATTATTCCTGCTGCTTATCAAACCATTAAAGTCACACCCAGCGGATTGATCTGCACATCAGGCGACACCAGCAAGATCTTTTCTATTTCCGGAAAACTTTACAAAACCGTTCCTCATACCGTAAATTACATGACTGAAGGTTTCTTTAACTGGAATGAAGAATCAGGATCTTACGGAATAGATCTTTACGGAAACAGCGCTTTAATTCCACCTAAACCCGTAATAATAGCCGATCGTGGTTTTCCTGATCCTCCAGCTCCGCTCCCACCAGTTCAGAAAGCAGATACGGTTAAGCTGTATACTACTTCGGAAGTTGATGAACAAGCTTCTTTCCCGGGAGGAAACACCGCAATGATAGCTTTTCTTGCAAAAAACTTAAAATACCCGCAGTTGGCCGTGGAAGAAGGTCTTGAAGGAAGATGCTATTTACAATTTGTAGTTGAAAAAGACGGTTCACTCACGGAAATAATCGTTAAAAAGAAAATCACTGATTGCCCGGAATGTGACCGGGAAGCCATTCGTGTGGTAAAACTCATGCCGAAGTGGAATCCTGCGAAATTGAAGGGTGAAGTTGTTCGCAGTTCATTTATAGTGCCAATTACATTCAGGTTGGATTAGTGCAATAAAGTACAAGGATTAATTTATGCCATGATACGATTGGGCTTAATTGTTCAGTTTATTATACTTTTTGAGGTCGGTGAAGGCAGGTTTGAATCCTGACGAGTCACAAAAAGAAAAAGCGAATTACGAAAGTAGTTCGCTTTTTCTTTTTGCCCTCAAAACTAGCTCTCACACTCACACTTTTGGTGTGCTTTTTCTTTCAGTGTGAGTGTGAGGATCGAGAGTGGAGGAGATTGTAGTAAAGATTCCAAATCTTCTATCACAATATTAATAGATTGACAAATCTAAACTTATATTTATACCATTAACATCTAATTCAGAGGAAATCATGAGTCAAAATACCTCCATGTTGATCACAAAGGAATTTCCCGAATCAATTCCTAAGGATATTGTTCATTTTTTTGATAATGGTTACCTGTTATTACCGATTGATTACTTTGATGTAACATCGCTAGTTGATCATTTTGTAACATTCAGTTCATTGGAAGAATTAATAGCTAAGACTAAAGATGAGTATTTGGATGTTGTTAGGCTCATCGATCGACTGCAACTGAGGACTTTTGTTTTATTTCATTATTCTGAACAAGGTGATTGTCCAATTGACTTTTATCAGCTTGTCATTAAAGAAGGTGAGATATTAAAGCATACAATAAAAAATGTAGACGAAAATGATGAATACTATGCTGAAACAATGCTAGATTATTTTACAACGGAATCCGACTTTGATGTTTCGAATTATGGAGACTACAAATCATCTTTTTCAAGGTATCAAGCTAAATTGTATTGGGATGAGAATCCCACCTATGAAATCCTGAGTTCACTACCAGCTTTTGGGCCAATGTATAATTCGGTTACTCATAATGGTATGGCTTTTCATTCCGAAGGCTTTGTTATCCGGTTTTACAATCCTGATAAAACGAATTGGGTAGCCAATTTTCAACCTGGAATTACATCATTAAATACTATTGTTGATTTGGATAGACACCTATTCTTAGTTATTTCGGGTGGAGCATGTTATGTAATGCATCCAGGATTGAAAAATCCGATTTCTAATTTCGGTGATAGTTATGAGGTGATTCTGAAACGTAAGAATGGCGGATATGTTTTGCAAGACTCTACACGTTTAACAATTGTTGCACGTAATGGTGCTTATTGGCATTCTGTTCAAATTTCACACGACGGAATAGTGAAACTTCGTATTGACGAAAATGACTTTGTTCATGGTCTCTCTTATGAACCTAATAGCAAAACTGAGGAATGGGTTCCTTTTACATTCGACATTGAGAAGGGTAAGTTAATTGGAGGGACTTGGAATGAAAATTACAATCCAGTTAAACCCGTAAGTGAATCTTCCAAAAAGTGGTGGAAATTTTGGAAATAAAAATTCCGACACTGCACTAAAAACTTTATAATTCAAATTTCATTCAGACTTCACATTAATCAATAGTCTCAAGTTGTATAACCAGCTCCAAATCCTCCATCAAATAGTTAGAAGTTTCCCCGCTTGAGGTCACGAAAGGAATCCAGATGCAAATGCATCTGGATTCCTTTCATTTTACCGTGTTACAAGTTCACTTGTATAAGCTGATAAATGAAAAAATCAAGTTGTGCCTAAGCGCAAAGGGATTCCATGCTCATCACGAACAAAAACGAATGGGATATTTAATCCAAACTGGGTCACCAGATCATCTAATATATCACTTGAAATAAAAACTGCTATTTTTTATTTGGTGTTTGCGAAATTGTTACCTTGGTCAGATATCTAATACTCATGCACTAACAAATCACCATGAAACAACTCCTTACATTACTCCTTTTCTGTTGTTTGTGTGGAACGCAACAAAACGCTTACACTCAAAATTATTTTCCCATTTATAATTTTGGAGCAGATGGTGTTTCACATCTTGATCTTGTTCCACCAGGATCAGGTGATCTTTCAAATTGTTCTTTAAGAGATGCAGCCGGGAATTATTACATGGCCGGATTTACAACGAGTTCAAATTCGACAGTATGCGCGTTTGTAAAAGTACTTCCGAACGGATCATACGATACCTCTTTTGGTAATAATGGAGTGGTCACCTTGGATATATTGAACCGGATTAGCGATGTGATCCATGGAATTGCGCTTCAACCTGATGGTAAGCTCGTCTTTGTTGGGAGAGTTATTTCAAGTTCACCTACGGTTAACTCTGACGCTTTTATCGGTAGATTAATGCCCAATGGACAAATCGATTCTACGTTTAACGGAATTGGCTACCGTATATTTAATAGTGTTAATAGGGATGATGACCTTCTATCAGTTGCGGTTCAGTTAGACGGCAAAATTGTAGCTGGAGGTGTAACTGAGCAAAACTTTCAATATGATTTTAGAGCAATCGTCTGCAGATTTTTATCGGATGGTAGTTTTGATAATTCCTTCGCTACATCAGGAACCCAGATTTATTCTACCATATCAACAGTCGCAGAGTTAAGACTTCAGCAAGATGGTAAAATTGTCATTGGTGGAGATCAAGATGAATATTCCAAGTTTTTTATGAGTAGGTTATTAACTAATGGTGAAATTGACTCAACTTTTGGAACGAATGGCATATTTGCAGGAAACCCATACTCACTTTCAAATACCGTCCTCAGTTTCGAGATACTTCCAAATGACGATTTCTTAGTAATTAGCACTGGAAGCAATCAATTTTTTGTATCAAATTATGAGAGTTCCAGATTGTTTCGTGTAACAGAAAATGGTGCACTGGATACAGGCTACTACGATGCGGGTTATCTGTTAATTGAAGAATCTGATTGGGATGATCGGTTTGAAAGTATTTTTTTGAGGACAGATGGTTCTTGCCTTCTTGCGGGAACTGGGTATTCGACGGCGAACTATAATGACCGAAAGGGTGTGTTTTGTGAAATTACAAGCGCTGGAATTCTGAATACGGTTATTGGAACAAATGGTTTTGTAAACTATAGTCCATCAACACTTTTTGAAAATTTTGTTTACATTTTCGAAGAAACGGATGGAGTAGTGTGCGCGGGATGGGAAAATGACGCTGTATCGTCACCGAATTTTGTACTGACTAAAAAACGATACTGCACGCCTACAAGTAGTACGCTTAACGTTACAGAATGTACTGACTATACGATTGATGGAGTAACTTACACACAAAGCGGCACATACCCTGTAATTTTACGAAACGCAAATGCTAGCGGCTGTGATTCTACTATTACACTAAACCTTACGATTAACCAATCTGCAAGCACATCTGTTGTGAATGGGTGTGAACAATATTTTTGGGAAGAGACCGGTCAAACCTATACAACTTCAGGAGATTACATATACATAATTCAAAATTCTAATGGCTGTGATTCTACTATTACATTGAATTTGACAATCAATCAGATAGATGAAACTGTTTCAATAAATGGAATTACCCTGACTGCAAATCAAACGAATGCAACCTACCAGTGGATAGATTGTGCGCATGGTAATATACCCATTCAGGGAGAGATCGCGCAAACATTTACACCGTCCGAAACTGGTACTTATGCTGCAGAGGTGACGGCGAACGGATGCACTGTTACATCGGACTGTTTCCTTGTAACAACCGATGTGGGTATCAAAAAAGAAATGTCCTCAGATATAAAAATATATCCTAACCCGACCTCAGATAAAATTCACATTGAATCAGCAATGAAATTTGATCGTTTACAGATCCTTTCGATGGATGGAAGAATATGCATAGATCAATTGATAAATGATATGGATACGATCCTGGATATTTCAAAACTTACTCAAGGCGCGTATCGTGTTCTTCTGATTGGTAACACCGGAGCAGTGGACACATTGGTAATAAAGTACTAATAAATTCAGAATTATAGAAGCTAATAATTAGGATTGTTCTCTTTTCAAATTCTAAATGTTTTTTCCACTCCAAAGAATCGGGTTTTCTAAAGTTTCTAGCTGTAAAATAGCTTCCAAATCCTCCATTAAAAAGTTAGAAGTTTCCCCGCTTGAGGTCACATAAACTCCAAAAAAAAAGAACCTTTTTCCTCCATTTACCTCCCTATCTTCAAAAGTTACAACACCATCTGAAATAAATTCAAAGCAATGTGTCGACAATTCAAAGACGTGTAAAATAAATTCAGAAGCATGTGCAGAGAATTCGAAGGCATGTAAAACAAATTCAAAGCAATGTGCAGCAAATTCGAAGGCATCTGTAAAGAATTCAGTGAGATCGTTTACCCAATCAAAGGGGAGTGTTCAACAATCTCCAATCCGGAATTTATTTTTTGCCGCTTATAATAATCTGTTAGGTTGCTGCGTTACTATTTGACGGTTAGCGCGTTGGTCATTTGCACGCAAACAGTAGTAAGCTTTCCCGCAAATACGCAAATTAAATGCGAGCCTACCGGACTCGCTTTGCAGAACACATGGCGACCGGTAGGCGCCATAACAATCAGCTGGTCTGATTGTATTCGTGCATTCGCGGCTAAGCAAAAAATTGTCGGCTTGCCGGCAAACCATTCATCAAAACTCCTCCCGCTGTGTCGGCTGCGGTGGATGGAGAAACAACTCAGGCTTAACACACTAGTCCTGTAACTTAATACATATCATAATGAAGAAGACAACTTCAAACAAACTGAACATGTACCGAAACATACATGCAGTTCTCACCAAACACCAAAGCGCCTGGGAAACCGTTCCCGCTTTTGCCGCTGCAGTAACAACCTTTAACGGTAGACTCGACCTGTTACAAATTCGACTGGTGGAACAGGATACCGCCACAGACGGTGTGGGTGCCAAAAAACAAAAACAACTGGCAGAACTCCGCGAACAAATGCTCATTGTACATAATGCCTTAAGGCTTTACGGAAAAGCAGCAGGTAACCACGCGCTCGAAGAACGCAACAAGATGACTAAATCAGACATCGGGCGTTTGAACATCAGTAAACTCACCGTTCAGTGCGGCGAACTGAAACAAGACCTCGATACCTTTGGTGCCGAACTGGTTTCTTACGGCATCACCGGGGAAATGATTGCCGAATTAACACCGGTTCTGGAAAACATCGACGAACTGAATATCAGTACCCGGCAAGCCATTCTCAGTCGCAAGAGCGTAACAAAATCCATCAAAGACCTGGAGGTTTCATTAGACAGCCTCCTGCGCGACGAACTGGACGACCTTCTTTTAGTATTCAAGACCAGCCAGTCTGAATTCTTTAATGCTTTTAAAAGTGCGCGTATGATCATTGATTACGGGCATAAAGGAAAGTCGGGTGACGATCCCGGACAGAACAACGGCAGCGCCGTATAAAAAACAGGAAATTATATAAAGCGAAAAAGGGTGTCATCAGATGACACCCTTTCGTGTTTGTTACAATGAACAAAGTACGGTTCAGGGAAATTCAATCCATAAGATATTTCCAGTTGGTGCATTTATTTCCGATCATAAATAATCTCAAAGTCATTGCCTAAATGAGCTGCTATTTCTTTGTGAAGTTCTTTGGTCATTTTGTAAAAGTAGTTCCATTGTTCCTGATTCCATAGAGATGGTCCACCGGGATCATTCCAATTCAAACTTTCACAATACAACTTGTCTAAATACAGGACTTTTTGTTTAATGGAATCCGGTAATTGAATTTTGGCTTCCTCTGTAACATTTCCTTCCGAATCGTGGGTTTCGGCATCCAAAGTTCCAACATCAAATTGTTCGTATGCGGTATCATTTCCAGCCCATAAACAGCCGCCACATCCATAATCGAAAAAGAAGCGCAGGGTGTATGTCGGATGTTTTTTGTTATTCATTATTGTTCCATTAAAACATTTTCTATTGATGAATTAGATTTTCCAGGCTCTAATTGTCCCGTCATATGAGGCGCTTAAAATGGTGTGTTCATCCAACACTTCAACAGATTGTACAAAGTTTTGATGCTCCAGGGTTTGTTTCAATTCTCCGCTCAAATTCCAAATGTGCACTTTATTGTCTTCACCGCCTGAAACCAGAAGTTCATCGTTGACAAAACGGATTGTGCGGATAATTCCGTGATGCGCTTCTCCCCTTTTTATTTCTTGCTGCCGGTAGTTTTGGTCTAATGTTCGAATGGACAGCTCACCGATCAAATTTCCGGAAACCAATTGTCGTGTTTGCATATTGTAGGCAAGGCTGATGATGGACTGCGCTTCATAAAAAGTGATTACGGCTTTCCCGGTCCGGATATCCCAAATTTGAATGGTGCCGTCTTCAGAGGAGGATGCCAGCGTGTTTTCATCGAGTTTCACTATTTTCCAAACCCAATTGGTATGTCCCGTGAATGTTTGTAATACTGTTCCGTCGAGAGTGGTGATTTTAACCGTGTTGTCGCCGCTCCCGGATGCAAACGTATGCTCGTTTAACATGCACAGCGAAAGAACAACTGCCGAATGAATAGTTATACGGTTCCGTATCTTAAAATCTTTCCAAACCAGGATCTGTTTATCTCTGGAACCGGAAATGAAAACGTCTTTACTCATTCTTTCCAAACACAAAATAGAATTTTCGTGACCATGTAAGGAAGCTTTTACTTCACCGGAAGCCGACCAAACTTTGATTACTTTATCTCTGCCTCCACTCAAAATTGTATCGTGGTTGAGTTTAAGTAACGACCAAACATATCCCAAATGTCCGGTAAAAGGTTCTTTGCTTTTAGCTGTTTCCTTTCTTGAGTAAAGAATATCGCTTCGCAGTACAAATTTCTCTCCCCGGGTCAACATTTCACCTTCATGCCACACGTTGTGATCGAAAACAATCAAATCGCCTTGTTTTGGAATATAAGAAGCCCAAATTTCTGTAGTTTCTTTCGTTTTAAAAAACAAAGTCCTTCCACCACCAAATTCGGCTGCACCGTTCAAATAGATCATAAATGTGAGCTTCGACTGGATAGTTTGGTTCTGATAATGAACACCATCTAAATGTCTGTTGAAATACTGATTAGCGGAATACCTGCAGAACCGAAGCCGGCTGTTGAGTTCTTTCAGATGCCAGATTCCGTTTTCAGTTTGAATGTCTGAATTGGTTTCAATTACCTCAGGCAGATAAGGCTTCACTTTAACGAAAAGCTGTTTGGCCAGTTCTTCGCTATCAACAACAAAGCGGTCATTGTTCCGGTAGTAAGTCGGATAATTTGCAATAGCTTTTTGGAATGAGTTTTTGATCTCTGCGTTCAGTAATAATTCACACTCAATCACCGAAAACAAACCGGGGATCACGAAACAGGTATAATTTGTTTCGGGGAGAATGTGCTGAACTTTAATTCCGGAATTCATTGTAACAGTGCTAACTCCGCTTTTAGATTTTCCTTTGCCTGAAATTCGAACTTTTGATAGAAATAGTCCGACTTATAGATTCGTTCCATGGACAAAAAATGATTCAACACCTGTTTTCTTCCCGGATTATAAACTAAATCAGGGTAAACAGCATATTCCTTTCTGATATTTTGGAAGTAGTCAGCGTAAACTTCCCACGATTGCCCTAAAACAGAAAGATCTGCATCAATGAAATAATTGGTATCGCTGCTGATTGACAGAATATGCTTTTTCGTTGCCCGGATTTGTTCTTCGCATTGAAGAATCATTTCGTTTGCAACTCCGATCTGTCTCATTCTTTTTCCGGCGAGTTCGGCACTTTTCTCTTCGTTGTCGGGCTTTTGAGCATTATACACCACATCGTGATAGTAAAGTGTGAACAGAACTGTTTCCCAGTGTTGAATTTGGTCTTTCACTTCGGTTAATTGAACCAGCAGATTTTTAAGATGATCTAAAGTGTGATAATGCCTCGATTTTTCGGAATAGGCCGTCTCAATTTCCAACCAAAGTTCATTGATTTGACTTTCGTTTTTAGTGTAGTTTTCAAGAAGTCTGATAAAAGTTTCTTTCAGCATGATTCTTTTGTTTCCTTAAATAGGCTTTCGAAAGATAATCAACATTTTTACCATTTCGCGGTCATCATTCTCCCACTCTTTGCCAATTCGTATGAATTAATTCCTTTCAGATAAAAGCGCCTTCTGTTTGCGTCTACGCGTTGCAGATTCTCTTCTGAAATGTTTCCGTCCCAGGTTGTAAAATAGGTTTGTTTGTATTCCTGCATTTGAAATTGCTCGTACCAGAACATCATGTGTTCCGGAAGATAGTCGCCGGCTTTTACAAATTCAAAAATCTCGTTGTGATATCGCTCATTTTCTTTCAGGCGGAGATTATGATGCAGGATTGCCCAAACTTTGTCGTATGCCTCATACCCAACATGCTCTTCTGACGGAAAGCCCATTTCCTGAATACATTCGTACAATAAATTCCAGTTTGAACTGTCGAGATCAAAACGGTTTTCCGGAAGTTTTGATTTGTCAAGAGCATATTTCCCCTTGTACTCCCGGTTATTTCGAATGATGTATTGATCAATAAACATCAGGCTGTCAATAATGTCGATAAACTGGTGATTTACGCGCTCATTGAATTTCGAAAGGAAGTAATCTGTGCTATCAGCCAGTTGCTGGTAATAAACAGAATTTTTAAAGTCTTTCGATTTGGTTTGAATAAATTCCTTTTTTCCGGAATTTATAATGATCATTTTGCCGAATTCATAAGCATCGGCAAATGAGTTGGTTTTAATTGCAATCTGGTATGCACTTTTGTATTTGTCGGAATGTACATAATCAACAGTTTTGAATGCCGCTTTATAAGATTCCAAAGCTTCCTGGTTCTTGTGAATGTATTCCAAACTATCTGCCTGGTTGCACAACATGTAGTATTCCACGTAACTCTGAGAAATGGCCGAACTCCCAAAAGAAACGAGCAATAAAATAAGGGTAGTAAGTTTAATCATACAGTGCAATAAGTAAACAACGCGTTTAGGTTACTCAATCATCAACCCTGCTTTTGTCAATTCCTTTTAAAGTCTGATCCAATGTTTCTGCATCTTTGAAATAAGGACAAATAATATCCAGAAATGTATTGGCTGTTTCCGGAGAATCAATATCAACGTAAAATCCGCCTGCTTCCGATCTGAAATCGACGTGTTTGAGCAGTTCTTTATTCTTTTTTTCAAGTAGTTGAATAATTACACCTTCCCAGGTATAGCCGCTGCCTTCAAACTGATATTTTTTAAATACAGGATCAAATAATTTATAAAGTTCCTGCCCTTCCAAAGCAGCCATAATGGTAATGTCGCCGTCGGTATATACCTGAACAAAAGGGAATTCATGGATGATATCGTAATCTGATTCGCTTACAACAGCAGGAATTTCCTCTTTCGTTGGTTCTGTCTGCGAATAGGTATTGAATGACAGCAGCAATCCGAAGAATAAAACTTTTTTCATAATTGAATTGTTCATATTACCTGAGTTGTGTCTTTATACTTGTCGGAATAAACATTTATTATTTCAAATGATTTTCCAAATCCATTACCTGGTGTAGAATTCTTATTATCTCCAACTGGTTCTGCTTTCGATTAACTCTATAAAAAATAAGATGCGATTTAACCTTTGAACGGAAATAACCTTTTCTGATATGGCCACAATCCAATCCTGATTCAGGATTTCGTGTGAGATAATCTATTTCTTCGAAAATCAATTCCAGATATCTGTTTGCCTGATCATGTGACCAATTCTCAACCGTATAAATCCAAATATTCTCCAGATCAATTCCTGATTCACGACTTAATTTATAATTCATTTATCAGAATGCTTAATATTCAGATTCTCAATAAATGATTTTCGATCAAAATTTTCAATAAATCCTGATTTCTCGCCTTTTTTAAGTTCAGAAATAAGCTCAGATTTCTTAGTTTCTTCTAATTCAAACATTCGCAAAGCAGCGCGGACAACTTCGCTTGCAGAAGAAAATCTACCGGTTTTAACTTGCTTACTGATGAAATCATCAAAATAATCACCAAGTAAAATTGAAGTGTTTTTTGCCATGTTCCTTTTTTTCTGCAAGATACCAAGATTTGGTATTCTTTCAAAGAAACAACATTAATTCTTCTTTTTTAGAATACCAATGATCCTGTCTCCCAAAAAAATCAATACAATGATTGAAAACAATACCGCATCTTTCTCCCAAGCTTTGTAAAGTAAAACTCCCATTAAAGGAAGTGCTAAATAGTTGCTGATTTTCGAAATAATTCTCAATCTTTCTTTGGTTTGGATGGAGAGTCCGGCAGAAATCCGTTCATTCATTTTCAAAAAGAGTACTCCAGCCAAATTGGCCAATGCAAAAATAATTGTGAGCAGTAAAACTGTGATTGTTAAGCCGCGCGCGGTCCCGCTCTCAGTAAAAACGGAGATCAAAAACCGAATACAGAACCAGATCACTGCAAGGATGATTATTGGTCTGAAAATACGGTTCCAAAGCTGGGCTAAAAATTGGGTTCTGGTCATTGATTTAAATTAAGCCGGTTTCCTGCAAACGATCATAAAGAAAGGAAAACTTTCTGTGATTTCCAATGCCTCAACTAAACCGTAAGCGTCGAATTCTGCATGAACAGCTTCTTCGTCGTAGAAATACATCTGTACGCCTTCGAAAATTTCGTAACGATTCCTGCCCAGGAATTTTCCCTGACCAAAAGTATGCGCTGTTGTGTTAATTGCAATGAAAACCATTAATCCATTCGCCGTAAGCTGGTTGTAGCAATCGGCAATGAGTTTTTTTCTATCGTTGCTATCCAGTAAATGAATGAGCGCATAACAGAAAATTCCGTTGTAATAGTTTTGGTCAAAGGGCATTTCAGTGACTGATCCGTGGAAGATCTTCAAATCTTTTCCAAAGTGTTTTTCGGCTAGTTCAACGGCTGTTTTTGAGATCTCTATTCCGGTAACATCCATTCCGGCATCTGAAAAAACGCGTGCATTTCGTCCGTAACCAATTCCCGGAATGAGTACACTTTTAATATTATTTTTTAAGAACAGGTCTTTTGTTGTAAGGGCCGATTCTGCGGGTTCAAAACCCCACATTTCCTGTCTTTCGCTAAATACAGATTCCCAGAATTCGTCTCGCTTTTCTTCTTTCATGCTGCTTGGATGGCTCTATCCGTACAAAGTTTAACCAGGAAGGGTTTTCGCCAGTTTTTTCGCTGCTCTTTTTAATCTCGCGGAACTTTTCAATAAAACGACAGCCTTGTCGCCTGATCCAACACAAATTTTAGCTGCATCCGGTGAAATCCAGAGAAATGTAGGAGCATACTCTCCGTTGTAAGAAGTTATCCTGATAGTGCATTCTTTCGGCTTATCGATTGAGCCATCGTATTCACCCTGCGCATGAAGTTTTCGGGCAAGGTTTTCGGATTCTTTCTCAGACAGTTTGATTTCTGCTGTTCCTGGATCACCTGCCTGTGATATCGACATACTGTCGGAACAATAAATGAGCCGGTTCATCGGGTGGGAAACCCAATGTTTCAATAATTTGTTTCGGGCATTTTCTAAGCGTTCGCCGTCTTTTGCATCTTCAGGTTTCGGATGAATGAGAAAAGTAATCGATTCACCTGATTTATCGCGAAATTGCTGTGGGAGATAAGTATAAGTCCAATCCAGGTTTTTAGCATTGATGTTATGAATCATCTTTTTTTCACTGATACGATGATATTTTTCATCCAGGAAAACCAAATCGGAGTTAATAAAATCAAGAAGTGTGTCGTTTCTCCATTGCGAACTCACAACAAACCAGTCAACTATTTTGGTTAGGGTATCATAATAATAATCCTGATGTGCCAGGCGGAACAATCCGTTCAATCCGTTCACCGTTTCGTTTTCACTGTGAACTGTATCGCCGAATGAGTTAAACAAATACTTCGAATTGTATTCCTGGCTGCAATCTTGTTTTGTTACGTACAAGTAATGTCCCTGAACGTTACCTTCTTCGGTATAAGTAATTGTTTTAATTCTGCTTTTGCAGCTTACCGGTTCACTCCAGCGGTATGCCACTTGTTTTATATCTCCGTTTTCATAGAATTGAAATTCCCGTGTTGCAAATTCCAATCCGTCTAAACTGATAAATCCTTTTCTCTGAATTTCACCGCCCCAATACCAGGAACCATAAATAAATACTTTTTCAACGCCGTTATAGAATTCGGCGATACCCTCATTAAACGGAGTTACAAAATCATACTGTGCCGGAACCACAATGTTATTCTTCGAATCAACGAAACCCATTTTACCCGCTTTTTCAAATCGCTGCCATCCTTTCTCCGCAGAAACAGGTTCTTTACTCAGGATAAATGGCAGAAAGGAATCGGAATCAGATTGTTTGACGGCAATTACATTGGGAGCAGTAATTTGGGAATGACCTATCTCACGCAGCGTGTCAATGTAAAACAGAAGCTGGTATTTTGGAGGAATAACGGTTTCGCCTGATTGATTTTTATACCCGACCAATTTCTCCGTTGCTGAACTATCTATAAAAGGTAGAAAATACGCTTCTTTCTGACCAAGAACTTTAAAAGTTATCAGTGCATTAAGCACGAATAGAATAAAAATCAATTTGCGATTCATGGCAGTATTCATTAGATTTTTTTACTCGGTGAAAGATACTATTAAAACAGCTGTTTTTCAAAACAAAAACTGGTTTTAACTCCGGCATACTGCCCGTAATTGGGAATAATCTGATACTCGTTTTTATGGTAAAGCGCAATTGCTTCGTGTTGTTTGTCGCCGGTTTCGAGAATACATCTCTTCACTCCCAGTTCAACGCACCATTTTTCCAGTTCTTTCAGGATCAAACTTGCAATTCCCTGTCCGCGGAATTCAGGAGAGACAAACATTCGTTTCACTTCCATAGTTGAATTGTCGTAAGCTTTAATTGCTCCGCAACCAACCACCTCATTGTCTAAACGGAGAATGATTACGTGTTTGATAGAATCAATTTTATTGAATTGGGCATAAAACGCGTGGTCGTCGCCGTCTCTGATTGCCAGATCTTTATCGAGTTCAATTACGAGTTTCCTAAAATCTTTATTATCGGAATGTGTGCGTTCTATGTGAATCATCTGTATCAATTTAGCTGGCTTAGCAGCAAAAATCAAAAGTAGCAAAAACCAAAGCCGGAAAAATCCTGATCCAGTTTGAATTCAGGGAATTTTCGATTTCAGGGCTTGAATTTTTCAAAGGTTTTCCCATTGAAAGAGCAGCGTTGATTTCATTGGTTATTTTTTATCTACAATTTGATAATGTACCGGAAAATCATACCCTTCATATACAAGCGCACCTTCCACTTTATTTCCAATAATACTTTCAATTTTATACGAATAAACATCACCAACTTCTACTCCTTCAACAATATCTGTTTCAAGAATAGTCAGCTGGAATTCACATTCATTTATCCATTTCACTTTCGACTTAGTAACAGTTTCATAATAACTATCGGTCTGAATCTGACGGTTTCCATTAAATACCACCTCATACCGTGAAATCGTATCATTGGCATATTTCAGCGTACAGTGCTTCAATACTTTACAATCTGGTACTTTACCTGTTTGAGAGAATGAACTGCCAAGTAGCGTAAGAAAGAAGATGAGGAGTATTGGTTTCATGGTTTTGTTTTATTCTTTGATGAATACACGTCGTTTTATAAACAGTTCCTGCTTGTAGGTGTGGCTGATACCCTGGTCGGTTACAATCATATCCATGTTTTCAGGTTAAAGGAATATTTCCCCCTGAAATCACCTGTGCTGATCGAGTAAAATAACGTTTCCGTCAGGATCATTCAGCATAATATACGCAGGCCCGCTTGTCGAATCAACGGCTTCCATGGTTAAGGTTACACCATTTTCTTTCAGGTGTTTCTGAATGGCGCGCACATCATCGAATTTCTTTACATTCTGCGCGTTCTCGTCCCAGCCCGGATTAAAAGTCAGCATATTTCCCTCAAACATTCCCTGAAACAAGCCGATTAGCGTATTCCCGTTTTTCATGATGACATAATTCTGTTCCATCGCCCCGCCAAAGGTTTTGAAACCCAGTTTTTCGTAAAATGCTACGGAGGTTTTCAGATCTTTCACACTCAAACTCATAGAGAAAGCGCCCAGTTTCAGATCAAGCGGCTTCTTTTCTTCTTTTTTCATTTCAGATTTCACTTGTTCAGTTTTCTGAGCAAAAAGGGAGTTTACAAAAATTCCGGTTCCGAATGAACCAACCAGAAGGCCGGTAATTAAAGCTGTTTTTTTCATGACGTTAAAGAATTAAGGCTTTGATAGTCCTAAGATAAGTTTTTAGCCGATTTTTCCCTCAACGCAGGATGCAGCGTTTTAAATAAAATATCCCAAACAGAACTATAAAACCCAAAATTGTATCCCGGTGATTGATGATGCAGGTAATGGAACTCAGAAGTACACAAAAATCCTCTTTCAGCAATTCTTAACCAGGACTGAGGCAGAACCGAATGATTCAGATGTCCGATTGTTCCCCAAACAGAATTAATCAGCAGGTAAATGGATATTCCCACTGCCGAAAAGGGAAAAACGCAGATCAAAGCCAGCATCATTAATCCGAAACCTATAGATTCTATCGGATGAAGTACAAACAAGCTCAGCAGGTTTGTAGATTCGTGTTCGTGGTGGCGTTCATGAAGCTTTCGAAAGTGACGCAAAAAATGGACTGTTCGGTGAAATACGTACATCAGGAAATCCATGATTAGTGTGAGCAGGAAAACTTCTAAAAGCACATGGAACCATTGCTGGTTTTCATTCAGAATGATCAATCCGTATTTCCAGAGTAAAACTCCAAAAATGAACACAACTGTATTGCAAAGAACCGTTATCAAACTCAGGAAAATATCTGATTTCAGTATTGGCTGCGGTTCCCCCATTCGTTTGGATCCGGGGAATTTACTGAGCAGCGAATACAACCCAAGCGAGCCCAAATAAATTGCGAAATTGATGATCAATCCGAAAATGATCAACTCCTGAATATCGGCTTTATGTAACGTTTCGAGAATATCTTTCATTGATAAAACGAAGATATTACAATTACTGACAGAAAACAGGTGTTTAACTCCGCGTCCATAATTCAATCTTGTTTCCTTCCCGTTCCAATGAAAACAATACAAAGATCAATACTCGTCTTACTCAGTGCCAAGTATTGTTTCTACATTCACTATACTTATAAATGTACTATGAATATTTTTGGAATATGCGAAGTCCTGTTATTCCATTTTCCCGTTAAACAGTTTTTTGATCAACCCAAGATCCTGGCCGCTACTATTTAACAACACGAAATATGCTATCTGCCAATGTTGTGTTTTCTCGGCCTGTTTACTTGTAACCTTGTCCCAGGATGGATAAACACGAATTCCGCGCTTTCCGCTTTTCCCGTTTTGTGAAACAATTCCATTTTCTGTCAAAACCGCTATTGGGAAAATAAACTGTCCGAGATTCTCACCGCTTTTTGCGGTTATGACTACAAAATCAAAACCGTCAGAAAGATCAAAAGGTGCGGTAATTCCCTGGTTATTTCGTTTCCAGATTGTTACAAATTGCCCGGTTTTGGTTGGAGTAATTTTGGAATCTCTGTATTCCACAATCTTTCCATTCAGCTTGAATGAACACGCTCCGTACTCCTTACTTTCCGTGTGCACTTTCAGGTTTGTTAAGGAAAACTCACATTTGTCGTAGAGTAGTTCTTTCACTGTTTTCAGGAGAGAATCTGCCATTTCTGTTGTAGAGGTATTCAAATCAGATGTTTGATTTAATCTTCGTCCAAGATAACTTTTTTTGCGCTTTAACGAAAACGATCATTAACAAACAAACCATTTATTGATCACCAGTCTGAAAATTCAGTCTTTTCATTTGCTCAGTAAGAATCTCATTTAAAAAAGGTTCTGCCACATTTTTCAGTTCATTTTCGGAAATATCAAGCGCATGCGGATCCTCAACCAGTTTCAGCCAGGGTTTCGGCGCTTTGAAATCATAACTTCCGAAAACGATTACTGGTGTTCCTTTTACCCGGATTTTGTTCCTATTTTCCAAAACCCATTGATCTGCCCAATTGTAGAGGTATTTCGCATCTTTTTCAGAAAGCCGAAGACAGGAATGCGAAGCCGGATAACCGGGTAAACTGTACTGATGCCAGCCTATGCCGGCTTTATTGGCAATATTGAAATTCCAGAGCAATTCCCACTCATCGTTCACAGTGCTGATTGTTTTTTTTGCTTTCCAATTCGTGAAAAACAATCCGGTTGGAGTTTGATCTTTCTCTCTGCCCATATTCGTTGGCCCTGTGCGAACCAAATATCCGTTTTCGTAAGCTGCAAAGGTTTGCGTTGGATAAGAGAAAAACACGATTTTTTTTATGTCCTTTAATGAAGAAACCTCCAACGGAAACGGAAAATAACAAACAAGATCTCCACTAAGATCAACCGGTACGATTACTGAGTCCATTTTTCTGAAATTAGCACGATCTGTCCGGTTTACAGCAAAGACAATTTCCTGCTCAGAGGTTGTTTTACTACTGTCGGCCAACCATGCTTTTGCGTTTCTTATGACATAAGCAACTCTTTCAGGTTCTTCCCATTGTGGTGCCGAACTATCTTCGGTTGTTTGTTTCTGATCCTGCTGGCACGAAAATAAAACGACAGTAAGAATATTTAATATGATGAAAGTTTTTTTCATAGCTGATTTGTTCTTATAAAGAAGCATTAATTATTTGGGGAAAGCGTTACATAAATCTATGAAATGTCGGGTGATTATAAGGAACGTTGCGTGCTTTCGAAGGCTTCATCAATTAGTTTTTAAGCCAGCCCGCAATACTATTCCTTGTTCGCGTAAATGAAGGGTTCACTTCATGTTCCATTTCATCGCTCCGGAAAAGCACCATGCGTCCGCCAAGTGGAGAAATATCTACTTGGTTACCTGCTGCAGGATATAAAGACAACAGGCCGCCATCTTCTTTTTTCCAATCTTCATTTAGATACAAAACAATGGAATATTGTCTTCCTTTTTCATTTTTGAACTGATCAACATGACGTTTATAAAAGCTCTTGGTTTCGTACGAAGAATAATGACTTTCAAAGCTCCTTATGGAAGTGAAGCAGGTTTGGTTTAAATATAGAATGAACTTTGCTATCTTCTTCAGGTAAATGATCTCAAAAGGATTTGTGCTTTCTTCCGCTATCCAGTTGATCTTATCGCCTCTGATTTCCAGGTCTTTTTTGAAATCTGTTTTATTCCCAAAGCCTGAAGATTTCAATTGAGCATTTTCACTTAAATGCTGAATATTTGCGCTCAATCCGTTTACTGCAGCTGATTGGATAAAATCATCACAACAGCCGTATCCATTGTCAATCAAACCTTGAATCAATTCCTCGAACTGGCCTTGTTCCAGAATTTCTTCGCTGTTCATGTCATACACGTTTAAGTAAAACCTAAGTGTACGTTTTACAGAGAGGAGTGATCAAAGAACGGCATTTAAAACCGGTTCTGTGAGTTTATTCCGGAAAAGTGGAAACAAATTACATCTTACGCATGAACAAGCTGAACATAACTGGTTTTTATAATTGATTTTTTCACCGGAAGAAAAAAATGATGAGCGAGTCAGGTAATGATGAATCCTTATCTAAATGAATGTCAAAACGTCTATTCACAAAAAAATAGGTTAGGTTTACGACATTGATAATAAAAGCAACCTGACAAGCCGTTGAATTGATGAGTACATCATAATCAAGACCTTCTCACCGTTACCTGGAAATCATAGTGGAATTCAGATACCACTCTAATAAACGACCTGTCTTCGGATGCTATTCGGAGAGGAATACTTTATACATTAATAAATTTTACATGTCTGTTATTAACTACACATCATTACATGAAATACCTGTATTTACAGGTCCGAACAACCTCACTTCGTTCGAACGCATTCAATTTTGCATGACTCAGCCATACGGTTCAGATCAGTGCGGTGCTTTTGCATTAGTTGCGGCGGCGGCAGCTTTCGGTAAATTACCAGCTTCGAAAACACTAAGAATTAATTTTGGCGCTGAGAAAGATATACGTGTTCAAAGAGAAACAATATTGACCACAAAAGACAATTTCGCACAGCTCGCCGAAAAAATATACGTTGTTACAGGTATTATGAGCCACGACGGGAAAATTGCAGAGAAAGACGGTTACAATTCACCTGCGGCACTTATTTCTGTGGCAATGCAACTTGGATTAGAGGCAGACATGTTCTTAACCGAACAAGCTAAAGAGGATTTTACAGCCTTAAGCAAACAGGAATATCATTGGTGTGAATTGGAACTGAAAAAAGAAAACAAGACAATTCAAACCGATCACGGGAATGTTGCAATCGGAGCAAATCAAATTGCATTAACGCTAATGACCACCTTCAACAATACGTATCATTGGGTTGCCAGAAGTTCAGATAACACCTATTTTGACTCATTGAGGAATTTTTATCCGGGAAATCAATTCGGAAGAGTTGGCGGATCCTGGTCTTCACGACCGTACACAGATAGCGGGGTTACAATTTTACTTACCAATAAGAATTTATAATAAACTAAACTCCATTACTAAAACCCGGAACTCAACAGCCGGGTTTTATCAAACAAACGATATTTTCAGTTTAGTATAAGAAAACTTCGCCTTTTTAAGGGTGAAATATACGTATTGATCTGGCTCCAGGAATAGTCGTATCTATTTCCAAAAGTCTTTCAAAGTTAATTTGAATTAATTTTTCAGATAGTATGTCACACAGCTATCTGAACTCAATAAATGGGTCGATTTATAGCGTTTTTTTACTGAAACGAAATTCCAATTCACTTCCTTTCGTACGTTTTATTTTCCTCAATTCCCGCTTATTTGGCGGAGGAAGATCCCAGTCTCTCACCCACATGAAGCGTTCTTTTTTCTTCCAGGATCCTATAGGTTTTAAAGTCAGTACATCAGGGAATCCGGGATGCTCAATACTTACACTGAATTCCCGTTCGACGCCGTTAATGGGAACCCGGAATACTCCATCGTTTAATACGTCAGTTTCAATAATAAGCTGATCAACTAATTGGAAAGGATAGATAAACACAACTCCGGTTCCGTCTCCGCCACTTTCCGAGCGAATGATATTCCATGTTCCCCGGTAACAGTCGAAATTGAATTTGTGCGCTTTCAATCTCTTAATGGCAAGCGAATCATACTTGTTTTGCCGGGAATAGCGCTCACCATTGTAATCAAACGTTGAATCATTGACCATCAGAAACAGATTTGCAGAATATTCCCTTGCTTCTATTTTCTCGCACGGATAATCCAGAAACCACAGACTGTCGCCTTCCAGGAAAATGTCACCGCTGTGATGAACTGTGTAGTATGCGGCATCAGATTCTACTTCTGTCTTTACATCTTCCGAACGTGAAAAACTCCATAAGCCCTGAGGTTTGTTTTCAGTTTCCTGCTGAGCTCCGCATGGAAAAATCAGCAGAATTGAAAAGATGAAAATAAAACCTGCTTTCATTCCTCAATAATAACGAAACTTTTGCAGAGCTTATTGAAAAATTGGATTTCAAGCCCAATCGTACCCGTCCTCAACAACTTCTTTCAACTTGTCGAGAACATTTTTCCAGTTTTTCGCTGAATGTTCTTTCTCCTCTTCCGTTTCGTTGTTATCCTGACTAACGGTTACAACAGTTTTACTGCCTTGCTCAGCTATTTTGTAGGTAACCAGTTTGTAATTCTCCGGCTTATCGGTTTTTCCCGACATGGAACTCAAATAAGTACTCTGGAATATTTTTTCAGGTTCCAGCTTAATAATCACCCCTTTATCGCGGTAATACCGACCTTCATATTCGCCTGTATATTCTATGGCGCTTCCTTCTCTCCAATCAGTACTGACATTTGTACCCATCAGGTACTTTTTGATTAGTTCAGGAGTGGTTAAAGCTTCCCATACTTTTGCCGGAGTGGCATCCACACTGATGGATGCCTCCGCTATTAATGTGTTTTTCATTTTACTTGTTTTTGGAATTATGTATAGCAATCAGGATTACGTATTTAAACGCATTCTCTTAAGTTCAGTTGGTTTATCGCGGTAGTAATCATTTGGAAACTCGTGTTATATAGGATTCTTTTCAAGTTTATCGAAACAAGACTGCCATCCTTTTTTACAATCATCGGCCATTTCAACAGGTAAACCTTCGTGCTCCAGCTTCATGGTGGTTTTCCCGTCGTTTTCTTCAAATTCTACAGTTACTTTGAGGCGGTTACCCCAATCTCCTGGCATGTCATAATAGGATGCCGGAACAATGTTGCCCTCAGGATCGGCAAAGCTGTCGGAGTAAACAATCTTTTTTTGCGGCTCTATTTCCTTAAAAGTTCCAGTTGACCAGATTTCCTTTCCATCCGGGCCTTTCATAGAATTGTGGTATTTACCACCCACTCTGAAGTCAATTTCACTACTCGGGCAGGTATAACCTTCAGGACTAAACCACTTCTTCAAACTTTCAGGTTCACTCCATGCCTCCCAGACTTTATTCAGGGGAAGATCGAAAGTTCTGTTGATTGTAATTGTTTTCTGCTGTGCACTTGTTGACTTTTCCATGACTGTCGTTTTAAGATATAATCAGCAAAAGTCACGACATTCATTTACAAAAGTGTTACAGGAATTTAGAAATGATTTGCAAAATTCAGGGGAATAAAAAGTGTGAATATTTTAGTTATAAGGTCATTAATTTTCACCTTCGCCTGCAAAATTTCTGTATACCATTTTCCAAAATATCGCCAACATATATGTTTCCAGTCTTGTCTACGGCTATATCGTGGTATCTGCAAACATGCTCTTTATACCCACCACTGCGACCTATTCGTTTGTTCAGGTCATATTTCGAATCAAAAAATAAAATATCAGAGCCTTTAATGATTGTATCTGTAGTAAAGTAGTCAATAGCAAATAGCTTGTTACTACTGGTTTCGATGGTTAATGAATAGAGTTGTTTGGCTTCCGGGTTTTTCCATTCAAAAATAAAATTTCCCACGGAATCAAATTTTTGAATTCTATTATTATCCCTGTCGGCAACATATACATTTTCATTTTCATCCAAATCAATTGCATGCGGTGTTTCGAATTCCCCTTTTGCATCTCCATTCTTCCCCCATTCGAAAAGATATTTTCCTGCTTTGGAAAATTTGATTACCCTACTATTTCCATATCCATCACTGACGTAAAAGGATCCGTCCTTACAAACTGCAATATCTGTAGGCATATTGAAATGTAAAGAATCAGCACCAGACACGCGGGATTCCCCTATAGTCATAAGTAATTTTCCTTCATGAGAAAATTTAAATATTTGATGCAAGGCAACATCCGTAACCCAAACATTGTTCTCACCATCAACTTCCAGTCCATGAGGCATAATGAAGAGGTTTTCTCCCCAGCTTTTTAGAAGCTTACCCGTTTTTCCGTCAATTTCAAAAATGGTCGGGGCTGAAATTGGATCAGTAGGGAATGGTGAAGTCCATTTCCTTTCTGCGCGATGAAATAGAAGCACGTTTTGCGAGGTATCCACTGCAACACCCGTAACCTGACCCATTACCAATTCATTTGGCAAATTTGGCCAGCTATTATCCAGTTTGTATTTATCGGTCTTGGGCTTATTCTCAGATAACCCAGTAAAGGAATAGCTGAAAATCAGAATTGAAGTAATAATAAGGAGGAAAGACAATTTTATCGGGTGATTTAATTTCATTTTTCTCATCATATATTCTTATTTCGATTAAATCTGTGACTGTGCCTCAAACCCATATTTCACTGCATCTGCAAGAGTATCAACATTGATATCTTTCAACTTTTTAAACTTTATACAGTAACCGGTCACACTTGCCTTACCCAGTTTTTCTCCATACGTTTTCGCGAGGAATGCTTTATCATCAATACCAAGTATATATACAGAGATTCCGCTTGTGTTTGCACTCAAACCGATCTTATAAAACTCCCTGGTTTTTCCGTCCGCATAGTTGATTGTTTGAAGACCATATCCGATATTCGGATTGGAAACAACTTTTCCTTCAGCGTTTTTACCGTCGAGGAACCATAATTTACATCCGGGCATTATATCCAGGAAGATCCGGTGCAGCTCGAGCATATCATTCTGTTTTGGTTCAGATTGACCGGCAATGTATTCTTTGATTTGTGCTTCTACGTTCATATAAATATAAATTGCAAATTTCGGGATTCGCGTTATATGTACAAAAATAGTAGTTGTTATTTGGCTATCACGAAGTTATCATTATTGTTCAATCAATACAGGAACGGGTTATACCCGGAAATTGTCAAAGCCAAAGTGTAATTTCTACCAGTTTGCCGGAATCAATTCCTTCTTTTTTTCTGATATCAGCCTTTACGGGAAGAAGATAGGTATTCATTCGGGTGTCAAACCAAATTGCTGTTTTCCATTGACTGGAGCCAATTTCTACGGTTGCTTTTAATCTCCCCCAACCTTCCTCTTCTTGTTTCAGTAATTCCCTGATCTCTTGTGAAACGCTTTCCGGAAGCGAAACAAAATACCAGCCTCCGGGCGAAGAATGCTGCCAAACCTTTTCTGAAAAGAAGTATTTTATTTTTCCGGTCATTTCATTTCCGTCTAATACGAACAACAAAGTTTCCTCTAAATTAAGAAGAACCCCTTTTAAGAAAAAAAGCACATCCTTCCGCCAGCACTGTTTGAAGGGCTGATGAATGAATGTGCTTTCTTAAAGGCATGTAACTCAAAAACAGCCTTACAAATTCATTGATTCGTTATAAAAGGTTACTTCACCAGTTGTAATGTCGTGTGTTCCTCCAACAATTCCTATTTCTCCACGTTCGATCATCTCTTTAAGAATCGGACTGCGTTCCAAAATGGCTTTAACCGTTCGTTTCACGTTAATCTTCGAAACATTCTCTACAAAGACAGGATTCCCCGAATTACGATTTTCGGTAGTTTCATTTTCGTCGTCAACCGCCGGGCGAATTTTGGTAAGCAAAGCCGTAAGATTCCCCATTTCAACGTGATCACATGCGCCTTTTATTGCTCCGCATTTTGTGTGTCCCAATACCACGATAATTTTCGAACCGGCTACTTTACAGCCAAATTCCATGCTCCCTAAAATATCTTCATTGATAATGTTTCCGGCAATGCGAACACTGAAAACATCTCCAAGGCCCTGGTCGAAAATCAGTTCGGCGGATGTACGGCTGTCGATACAGCTTAGAATTACTGCAAAAGGATGCTGACTTTCAGAGGTTTCGTTTGCCTGTTGTAAAAGGTTGCGGTTTACTTTCAGGTTACTTACAAACCTTTTGTTTCCGTCTTTCAACAATTCTAATGCCATCGCAGGTGTTATGGCTTCCTGCATTTCTTTTGTTAACGTTTTCATTGATCTGATTGAATTGATTTATAATAGATAAAATTTTTCCGGACGCGCCGGCTCCGGAATTTCGGATTCTTTCAATAGTTGCTTAATATTGATTTCTATGGTTCTGGCAATAGCCGTCATAGCTGTATCTGTTGGACGGTTCTCGAAAGGATCCTGCATGTGAGCAGCTGATTTTTCCAATAAGAGAAAGGCAGATGAAATGAGAAGTAAAAGTGGAATTTCAAAGAAACCTGCTACATCTTTTAAAGCAATAGAAAGCGTTACAATGAACAGGTAAATGATGGCATGAAGGAACAAACGGTAGGTGCTCGGAAAAACAGTTGTTTTAATCCGTTCAGATTTTCCCTGGGCATCACAAAGTCTCACGATTGTGTTGTCCAGCTGAATCCGGGAAAAAGTATCAATCTGTTCGTTATCTTTTAGCTCTTTCAAATCTTTGCTATGTAATTGCAGCAATGCCAGTGGTTTATTATTATGCCGCTTTAGTTCGGTTATTTCTTCGGAAGAAATAAATTTTTCCAGGTTTTCGGCTGGGTCAAGGCCTCTGAGCGATTGACCGAGTGAATAGCACCATGCTATTTGACGAAACGCAATTTTTTTGACTTCCACTTCATTTCCCGACAATGTAAGCGATTGAAGTTGAATCACCAAACTTCTGGAATCGTTCACTATGGCTCCCCATATTTTTCTGGCTTCCCACCATCTGTCGTAGGATTGGCTAAGTTTAAACGAAAGAAGTATAGAAATAGCGGTTCCTATAAATGCAGGAATCGTAAGCGGCATTTCGGGAAGTAGCTTTTGATATTTGCTGGTGATAAAAAGAACAAGTAAGGATACAATCAATACATAGATAAGATCAAATTTCACTTTATTAACTATGTAGGATACCGGTATTTTTTTATTGAGCAGCATAATTCATTACTATTATGGTTCGGCACAAAGATAGGAACTGTTTTCAAAATGATAGTAATACTATCACAAATAATTGTAAAAATATTTTATGTAATTTTACTTCTTCACAAAACAGAAGTAAAATATCAGGAATGAAGCTGCAGTTACAAATAAAAATGAACGAAGCACTGTTCCTCCGCAATCCGGAAAATTCGGAATTAGGAAAGAACATTCTTAAACACGGTGTTCAATTGATCCATAAGAACGGTTTCGAAGCGTTCACCTTTAAGAAGCTAGCCGAAGATATTGGCACTACTGAAGCAGGAATCTATCGCTATTTTGAGAATAAGCACAAACTGCTGGTTTATCTTACCGCCTGGTACTGGGGCTGGCTTGAATACCAAATCGGTTTTCACACCAACAACATAAACGACCCAATCAGCAGGTTAAAAATTGTAATAAAATTATTAGCCAGCCCTGTTAAAGATGACGATCAAACAAGTCATATTGACGAAAACTTACTTCATCAAATCATTATTGCCGAAGGATCAAAAGCTTACCTGACAAAACAGGTTGGTGAAGACAACAGGCAGCAGTTCTTTAAACCTTACAAAGATTTGTGTGCTGTAATAGGAAATATTATTTCGGAATGCAGTCTTGCATACAGATATCCAAAGTCTCTGGCATCGACCATTATAGAAATGGCACATTTTCAAAACTTCTTTATGAATAATTTGCCTTCGCTGACTGATTTCAGCAATTCTAAAGAGGAAAGTGAAATAACTGCTTTTCTGAACCATCTGGTTTTTTCCAGTCTGGAGATCAAATAGTATTCTTTACGCTTTCCTTTATCGGCAGACTGAATCAAGAACCTGTACTTTTGAGGTTTTCCGGCCAGGAAACATGATTTGGTTCAACTCATGTACGAAATGCTGTTTATTCCTGTTTAAGTTGAATATTGCTGAATGATTTTTTGCAGATTTCCTGCAGAAACCACCCCTGCCTGCCGCCATTTAATTTCACCGTTTTTAAACAGAATAAGCGTTGGAACTCCTTGAATTTTATACGTTTGAGCGACTTTCGGGTTTTTGTCGACATCAATTTTTATCACTTTTGCTTTGCTACCTACCTTAGCTTTCAATTCTTCTAAAATTGGTTTCATTGTTTTGCAGGGTCCGCACCACTCGGCAAAAAAATCTACCAAGGTTGGTGTACTACTGTTAATGATCTCTTGAAATGTTGCTGCCATTTGTTCTATTTAACTTCTTCAAATTCCACATCCTGAATATCAGATGCGGAACTTTGACTTGTTTCTGTTCTACAATTTACGCCAAAACAATTTCCGGACGCGCAACCAAATGAAAATATTCCCATTGACGCGAAATAACCGCCAAAGAATACGCCAAACCATTGCCCTGCCATTACCGATTGCACAATAATGGAAATTCCAATGGCCACGAATAAGACTCTTACGAATGTCCAGTTAGTTAAAATTCTTTCTCTCATTTTGATTTATTAAGTATGATGTATCTGTTCTAATTCCAGTAAGACAAGTGAAACAATTGGCACTATTCAATTTGTCGAATGCATTTCCACACTGCAGAGTATGGTTGGAATCATGGAAACGGTTGATTTCATTGAATTCGAGATCAGGCAGGCTGCTTCTGACTTTTGCAGCACTCTTTCTGCTTTGGCCCTATCTTTCTCTTCGGTTATCGAAACAACCGGTTCAAGTATGATTTCGGTCATTAAGTATTTTCCTTCCACCAGTTCCAATTTACCTTTCGATTTACACGTAAACCCGGTGAATTCAAGCTTGGAATTCTCTGCAATGGATAAAAATGTGGTCATTAAACAACTGCTTGCTGCTGCAGTAAACAAATGCTCCGGCGACCAGATTCCGGGAACTCCGTTCGGAAATTCGGGCGGAGTTGCAACTTCAATACAAGTTCCTGAATTTGCAGTGAGTTCCGGTGAACAGATCTCCCCTTTACGGCCTGTGTTCCAGGTTACATCTACCTGATAAAAATGTGGTTCCATGTTTTCAAATTTTATGTTGCAAACTGTTCCATCCTCCGCCATTATGAACTTCGGTAAAGCCGTTTGATTTTAAAATATTCTTTGCATTTGCACTTCTCATTCCGCTTGCGCAACAGGTAATAATTGGTTTGTCTTTTTTCAGTTTGTTCAAATTATTGCGAAGTGTATCAACCGAAATATTGACTGAACCTTTTATGTGTCCACCCTGATATTCGCCTTTGCTTCTCACATCCAGGATAACAGCACCTTCTTTTACCAATTGTGCAAAGTCTACTTTCGGACCGAAGCCGAACAAGTTCTTAATTGAAGTGATCATACTTTTATAAATTTTGAGATTGTATATAATTTACATCTAACCAGGATCCGGCATTCAGACATTCAATACCAAGCTGGTTCAGATACTGAGTTGCTTGTGAGCTTCTACCTCCCGAAGCACAACAAAGCACTAACGGTTGTTTCAGTTCTTTTAACTCATTTATTCTTTTTTCAATTTCCTGCAGCGGAATATTGATAGAACCTTCGGCGTTGCCACCTCTGAATTCTTCGACAGTACGTACATCTACAATACTGCCTTTTTTCTCTTTGATGATGTTTACGATATTCATTGTTTTGTTGTTTTTTTTGTTTGAAACAGATTAAGCAGTAGACCACCCATAACAGCTCCGTATAATGTACTGTTCAGCGGTTTTGAAGTAATGGCACAAGTTCCGCTTGCACAACCCACAAAATGATAATACAGGTAACCTGCAATTGCCCCGACGATTATTCCTATGATCGTAAGTTTATTCTTTAATAGAAAATTCATTTTGAAATAGCTTAATTGATTTAACTCAGGATTCAACTCGGTTCTATTTCCCTTTTTTTCGGGTAGAAAATCCGAAAGGTGCATAGAGCGGACAAAAACCAATAAAACTTGTAAGGACAAAAATTCCGGAAATGATCAGAAGAATAACTGCCGCTGTTCCTGAGATTTGTTTAAACAGATACAAGCCTGCAATAACGAGTGCCACAAGCATTCGGATTACCTGATCTGTT
>CAMLIF010000021.1 GCA_946479985.1 uncultured Flavobacteriales bacterium | reverse complement strand
ACATCTTAGTGCCACTTCATCGAAATAGGCTTTTACGCTTTCCGAATACGCTTTCTTTACTTCATTCGGGTGAAGCTTCATGCGTTCGCCTGTTTCCATATCAACCAGGTTCACCGGTCGGTTATCCAGATTGAATTCAACTTCCGTTTTGTAGTCTACAATATTGAAAATAATGACTTCGTGTTTGGCATGTTTTAAATGCTGGATTGCCTGCATGAAATCCTCCAGTTGATTCGGATCGTCCAATAAATCGGAGAAAAGAATGATCAGGCTGCGTTTGTGGCATAGTTCTGCCAGATCATGCAGGGCCTGAATCGTTTTTGCGCCTTTTTTCTGTTGTTCGTTGTAATTAACCAGCAATTTCTCCATTTCATTAATGAGAAAACGATGATGAGCAACCGAAGATTTTGCTGGAGTGTTTAAGCGAAGTTGTTCGTCGAATAATGACAATCCAACGGCGTCGCGTTGTTTCTTCAACAATTCAATAATGGATGCTCCGGCCAGCAGGGCAAATTCCAGTTTCGACCATTTTGATTTGGAAGCGTAGTACATGGAAGAAGAACAATCAAATACCAGCTGACAACGAAGATTGGTTTCTTCCTCATATTTCTTGGTGAATAGTTTTTCCGAGCGCCCGAAAAGTTTCCAGTCAATATGGCGCGTAGATTCACCGCTGTTGTACAATCTGTGTTCAGCAAATTCTACCGAAAACCCGTGAAACGGACTTTTGTGTAAACCGGTAATAAATCCTTCCACAACTTGTCGTGCAAGTAATTCTAAATTCCCGGTCTGCGCTAAGTACTTTTTGTCGATTGTTTGAAGCATGAAGTGAAGTTAATTGAAAATTGACAATTTAGAATTGAAAAGTAACTAAATGTTGTTAACGAACAGGAATGGGTTAGAGTATTTGTTTTTTTCGTTTCAATTTTGAAATTTTCCATTTTCCATTTAAAACAACTCCCAGGCAAACACCCGTAACAACTAATGAAATTCCTATCAAATGAATAAATTCCAAACGTTCTCCGAAAACAATCCAGCCCACTGTTAGCGCGTAAACGGCTCCCAAATATTGGAACGGAGCAATCAAAGCTGTATTTGCCAGCATGAAAGCCCGGGTCATTAAAACCTGGGCAATTTGTGTGAAAATTCCGATTAGAAGTAACAGCAGCCATTCGATTCCTGTAGGTAAAACACCGTCAAACAAAGTCCAGATCCCGGTTATTGGTAATGCGAGCATCGGGAAATAGATCACAATATTGATTGTTTCCTCCGTCTCTTTTAATTTGGAAATAGCATTATACGTCAACCCGGAAAGAATAGCCGAAACAATTCCTATTCCTACCCAAAGCGGATCAATATGAGTGACTTTCGGTGAGCCAAAAACTCCGGTGAGACCAATCATACAAACTCCACCGAAAGCTAAAACACTCGTTACGTAATTCCATTTCGAGATTTGTTCTTTGAACAAAAATGAAGCTAAAACTGCTGTGAAAATAGGTGAGAGATACTGAATGGTTGCTGCAATTGCTAAAGGTAAATGGTGCAGCGTGAAGAAAAACAGCAGTAAAGCAATCATGCCACTTGTTCCGCGAAGCAAAAGCCATTTCCGGTTGTTTCCGAGAACCGGTAATCCACGGTATTTGATAATGGCGAAACTGATAGAAAAAGAAACCAGCGATCTGAAAAAAACAAGTTCCTGTGCCGGATATTTTTGTAATCCTGAAACAGGAGAATTTTCCGGATGTCCAAGCATTTTTACAATGAAATTGACGCAGAAAAAAGAAATACCCGAAAGAATAATGTACAGAATACTGCGTCCCATGGGCACAAATGTACGATCATTGTTCTTTTTTTTGCTTTTTGTACATACAGAAGTTGCTTTTTCCCGTTATACAGGTAGAATTACTAGTTTTGAGTATGAAGAATTGTGTAGGACTTATTGCAGTAATGCTGTTTTGTGGAATGGCTTTCGCTCAGCCGGAAACGGAGAAATGGAGTGTTACGGGAGAATTGATGCTTCCGTCAGGTCAAACAAACAAGGCGTTTAAAGCATACATGAACGGTTTAGTAATCGCTCAGCCTAAATTAACTTATAGCATCAACGAGCATTTTTACGCATCGATCGGCGGGCGATATAGTTACTATAATGTAGCAGAATTTAAAGTTCCTCAAAAAATGAACGGTGGATTGCATATTATTGGCGGAAACCTGGAATTGGGATACAAAGCGTGGCAAACTCCCAAATTTGGTTTGGAATTCGGGTTTAAAGTTGGTGCAGCCGATTATCATTTCAATACACGCACCATCGTAAAAGACAAATTCAGTAATAACATCACGGTTCTTGAGAGATTCAGCAACCATGTTACTGCCATGTATTATGAACCGAATATTCAGTTTGTACTTTTAGCAGATGAAGCGGTTGCTTATCGTTGGATTGTTGGATACAATGTAGCCGGTTATGCTTTTCGACCTGATATGATTGGAGCAACCGGAGGAGGATATGGCACGGAAGATTTGCAGGCTTCTACCCAGTCTATTATTGTTGGTTTTGGAATTACGTACTATCTCGGTAATAAACGAAGTGATACCGATCTGAGGGATTTTTCCGAGTAATAGCAGGGAATAGTATATAAATTAAAGGGTTTATAGCAATTGGCGGATAAACCCTTTTTTAGTTTGTTTAAACTTCAGGGTTAAAGCGCCTGGATTTCATTCGCCGAATACCAAAATAACTACCGATTTCTCAAAACGACTCACCATCGTTTAACCACCATTCACCGACTTTTTTCGACGATTCGGAAATAATTTTGCTAAAATTTAAACGCTTGTTTAAAAATGGGTTAATTTTGTCGCCGAATCAAAAGAAAAATGGCAAGAGATATTAGTACGGAAGATAAAATTAAAGCCGCAGCACGACGTGTTTTTATTGCGAAAGGTTTTAGCGGATGTACATCCCGGGAAATCGCCAGAGAAGCCGGAATTAACGTAGCATTATTGAATTACTATTTCTGTTCGAAAGGCCAGCTATTCAAATTGGTTTGTCATGCGGTGATGGAAGATTTCATGGAATCTATGGTAAATGTGTTCGCGCTTGATATGACGCTGGAGCAGAAAGTGCGCATTTTCATTGAGCGTGAATACGATTTCCTGTCGAAACATCCTGAATTATCCCAATTTATTTTCACTGAAATAAGTCGTTCAGATATGTGCGACTCTTTCGATCATGCAGGTATTCTGAAGAAAATAGAAGAAACTGGAGTGTTTACACTTTCGGAGGCGGCTCAGCGAAAAGGAGAAATGAAAAAAATCGACATTGTGAGTATTACGCTGCTGATTATGTCGAACTGCCACTTCCCCATTATGGCAAGAAATCTTGTTCGTAACATTCATCAAATGAGTGATGAACAATACGATCAGCAGCTAGTTATACACAAACAATATGTGATTGAAATGATCATAGGTTATTTCTTTCCACAGAAAAGCTAACATGGCTGGTGATGGTTGGCCGCGGCTAATAATAAGAAATACGCATTAGCGCATTTCAAAACTAATAGAAACAAATAAACGCTAATATAAATGAAGTCGATTACACTTACAACATTGGCACTTTTAGCGATTTTTGGAGCAAGAGGGCAGGGCTTAGACCTTGAAACTTGTCTAAAAATGGCTGACACTGCTAATTTGTCTATTCGAAACGCGCGACTGGACATGAAGGCAAACGAAACACAAACCAGGGCTTATATGTCTGCGCGTTTGCCAAAATTAACCGCTACCGGTGATTACAAGTACAATGCAATTATTCCGGGACAGGTTGTGCCAGCCGAATTTTTCGGTGGATCTCCGGGAACGTATGCTACAGTGCAGTTTGGAGTTCCTTATAACCTGAGTAATACGGTTCAGTTGACTCAAATTATTTATAATCCGCAGGTAAATTACGGACTGAAAGCCCTTGAAATCAATGCCAAAGTATTGGAGGTTCAGCAAACATTGAAGGTTCAGGAGATTAAGGAACAAGTGGCCAATACCTACTTTACATTGCAGGCAATCAATAAACAGCTGGCGTTCACTAAAGCGAATATTGCTTCAATGGATAAACTGATTGCCAATATGACAGCAATGAAAAAAGCTGAATTGGTTATTCAAACTGAAGTAGACAAACTTTCAATTAACCGTTTGAATTTGCTGAATGCTGAACAAACACTCGAAGCAACCAAATTGCAGCTGGAAGATATGCTGAAAATATTTATTGGTTTACCTGATGATACTAAAATGGATCTGGCCCCAGATTCAACAGTTGAGCAAACAATCCTGGTTGATGAAACCGCGGTTCACAGACCTGAATTGGATTTGGTGGCAGCGCAGATCGAAATGAACCAGGCTGAACGAAATGGAACAAGCATGGCGTATTTGCCAAGTCTTTCGTTTTATGCAGCTTACAATTATACTTATAATATGAAGCCGGAAGATGATTTCAGAACAGGAATCGAATCTGCTTTTGTCGGGCTTCGTTTAGATTGGACACTTTTTGATGGTTTAGAAAAAGCGAACAAACAAAAAGTGAATTCCATCAATTATGATAAGCTAAACAATCAGCAGACATTGTTGGAGCAGCAGCTGAATATGGCAACTGAGAATGCGAAACGCCAGGTTGAAATTCAAAAGACATCACTTGGTATAGCGAAAGAGAAATTGATGTTGGCTCAACGGGTTTATGACCAAACTGCTTTAATGTTCGGTGAAGGAACAATTTCTTCAAACGACTTAATTACTGCGGACAACGGCTTACAGGAAGCACAGTCAAATCTGGTTGGATCGTACGTTCAATTACGCCAGGCAGAAATAGCCTATTTGAAATCAATCGGAAGCATTAAATAAATAATAACTCATTTAAAAAAGAATATATGAACAAACGTGTCATTATTATAGCCGCTGTAGCAGTAGCATTAGTAGCATTGACGGTAATGAAGTTAATGTCGAATAAGGAAAAAGTTAAAGAGAAGATTTATGTTTTCGACCCTAAAACACAAGTGTTGGTTGAGACAAATAATCCTGAAATGCATACGTTCGAAAATGCCATGAGTTATCTGGGAACATTCGAACCAGCCCGTCAGAATACGATTGGTTCAGATGCCAGCGGTAAAGTAATTAAGCTGATGGTAGAAGAAGGTGACATGGTTCGTCAGGGCCAATTAATCGCTAAGATCGACGATGAATTACTTCAATTGCAGCTGGAGTCGGTAGATGTTTCGCTGGAAGGCCAGAAAAACGATGAAAAGCGTTACGATAACTTATCGAAAGACAACGCGGTAGCCGGAGTAACTGTTGAGAAAACAAAACTGGGTGTTAAATCAACAGAACTGCAGAAAAAACAATTGAAGAAACAAGTTCGCAATACCAATCTGGTTGCACCATTTTCGGGAGTGATTACTAAAAAACTGATCGATTTGGGATCTGTGGTGGGACCAGGAACACAGATAGTTGAATTAACAGACATTTCTTCCTTGAAGCTGACAGTTTCTGTTCCTGAACGTGATATCCTGAAATTCAAAAAAGGTCAGTCTGTTGGTGTAACGGCAGATGTTTATGGCGACAGAAAATTCCAGGGGAAAGTAACCAATGTTGGAGTAGTTGCTGATAAATCGCACAACTTCAAAGTTCAAATTACTGTGAGCAATGCAAAACAGGAATTGCGCGGTGGAATGTACGGGAGCGTGAAATTGGTGAATTCAAATCGCGTAACACGTTTAGCAATCCCCAGAAGAGCATTAATTGGTTCCTCCAAATCTCCAAGAGTATATGTTGTGCGCAATGGGAGATCAGTATTGGTTCCTTTTACTGCCGGTACTTCAGACGGAGATTACGTTGAAGTCATTGGCGGCATCAGCAAGTCAGATCAAATTGTGGTTAAAGGACAGGTAAACCTGCAAGACAAATCATTAGTCAAAATTAAAAAATAAGGAAGTATGACACTTACCGAATTATCGATAAAGCGCCCGTCGTTTATCATAGTAATATTCACCATTTTGGTGGGTGGGGGATTGCTCAGTTACAACCAGTTAAGTTACGAGTTGCTGCCTGATTTTTCTCCGCCGTTATTAACAGTCCAAACGATCTACCCGGGAGCTTCTCCTGCAACGGTCGAGTCTCAGGTTTCCAAACCTATTGAAGATGAATTAAGTTCACTGGAAGATATTGCCGAGGTGACATCGTTTTCATTAGACAACGCTTCCATGGTAATGCTCGAGTTCAATCCGTCAGCAGATATTGACGAAGCACTTGAAAATGCTCAGCGTAAGATCAATCAGATCAAAGCCAAACTTCCGGATGATGCGGATGATCCTGTTATTGGAAAGATCGACCCGAATGCAGCCCCGGTTTTACAAGTGAGTTCACTTGCTTCCAATCTGACTGACAAAGAATTCATGGAATTGATGGATGAGGAATTACTGCCTCAGATCAAGCAGGTGAAGGGCGTTGGTAGTGTGGTTGTTCTCGGAGGAGAGAAACGCGAGATCCGCGTAAACGTTGATAAAGAGAAATTAAGAACTTACGGTCTTTCTCTGGCTCAGGTGAATCAATCTATTGCGGCATCTAACGTAGAATTTCCAACAGGGAAAGTAAAAGGCGATGAAGAGCAATTAACTGTTCGTTTGGCCGGTAAAATGAAATCTGTTTCAACTCTGAGGGAACTGATTATCAGTAATCAGGGTGGCTCTAACGTACGACTTGGTGATGTTGCTGATGTATATGATGGTTCTGCTGATCAATCAACAGTATCGCGTTTCAACGGAAAAAATGGTATTGGTTTACGTGTTATGAAACAATCGGATGCGAACGCCGTGGAAGTTTCAAAATTAAGCCAGGAACGTTTCAAACAAATTGAAGAAAAGTACAAGAAAGAAGGTGTGAAATTTACCATTGCAACCGATACTTCCCGCCCGACCATTCAAGCGGTTGATGCAGTATTGCACGATTTGGAAATCGCTATTTTGATGGTGGCAGCCGTAATGTTATTATTCCTGCACAGTTTGAGAAATGCACTTATCGTTCTGATTGCCATTCCGGCTTCGTTGATCTCCACGTTCATTGCGATGTATTTGTTAGGGTACACATTAAACTTGATGACATTGTTAGCCATGTCTTTGGTAATCGGTATTCTCGTCGATGACTCCATTGTTGTATTGGAAAATATTTACCGGCATCTCCAGATGGGAAAAGGGAAACGAAGAGCTGCCCTGGATGGTCGTACCGAAATTGGTTTTACGGCTTTAGCAATTACTTTGGTGGATGTTGTGGTGTTCTCACCGGTCGTCTTTATTGACGGTGTAATTGCAGATATCCTGAAACAATTCTCAGTGGTAGTTGTTATTTCTACTCTGATGTCACTATTCGTATGTTTCACCTTAACTCCCTGGCTGGCATCACGTTTTGCAAAAGAAACGCATTTGGATCCGAAGAAAAACTGGTTCCACATTCCATTGGCGTGGTTCGAAAGAAGAATCACCATTTTTACAGAGAATTATGTGAAATTGACAGGATGGAGTTTGCGCAATAAAAAATTCGCAATTCCGATTATCGTTCTGCTGTTCGTTGGTGGGATGGCTTCTATGGCAACAGGAATTGTTGGGCAGGAATTCGTTGCCCAGGGAGACCAGGGGAAATTCATGCTGAAACTGAAATACGAGCGTAGTTCTACTTTCGAAGAAAACAATACCACAACTCTGCAAATAGAGCAACTGCTTTTGGCGCAGAAAGATGTGATTGATATGGTTTTCTCGAATGTTGGTGGTCCAAGTGCCGGAATGGGTGCTGCTGCTTTCGGAGCGGAGAACAAATCGGAAATCACTATCCAGATGAAACCGGATGTTCAGAAGAAATTCCCGACCGAGAAATACATGGAGGAAGTTCGCAAGAAAATCCAGGACAAATTCCCCGGAATTGAAGTGAAAGCGATCAATATCGGAATGGTTGAATCGGAAGAAGCTCCAATTGAAATGTTCCTTTCATCTACCGATTCTGACTTGTTAATGAAAGAAGCGCGCCGTTTGAAAGAATTTATCAAAAATGTAGACGGAGCGAAAGATCCGGTTATTTCTACGGATGAGGTAAACCCGGAAGTACGCGTTGATCTGGACCGTGAAAAAATGGGACAATTAGGTTTACCTATTGCGGTTGTTGGTCAGCAATTACAGAATGCCTTGACTGGCGATGATAATTCAAAATTCGACGAAGACGGTACCGAGTATAAGATCAATGTGATTATGGATAAATTCGACAGGAAAAGCTTGTCGGATATCAGTTCCATGACTTTTGGTTCAAACGACGGAAGACAAGTTGAATTGAAAGAGTTCGCCGACGTTTATGTTGAAAACGGTTATGGTTCATTGGAACGTAAAAATCGGATCAGCAATACAACGCTTCGCTGTTACGTAAATGGAACTGCTCCGGGTAACGTAGCAGATTCAATCAATACTTACCTGAAAAAAGAGCCGTTAGACGAAAATGTACGTTTGTACTGGGGAGGAGAGATCAAACGTCAAAACGAATCAATGGGAGCGCTTGGAAGTGCCATGTTAATTGGTGTTGCATTGGTTTACCTGATTCTTGTTGCGCTGTATGATAACTTCATTTATCCTTTCGTAGTTATTTTCTCTATTCTTGTTGCATTACCCGGAGCTTTCTTAGCGCTGAATATTGCTTCCATGAATATCGGGATCTTTACCATGCTGGGAGTCTTGATGTTACTCGGTCTCGTCGCCAAGAACGCCATTTTGATTGTGGATTTCACCAACCATTTGAAAGAACAGGGGAAATCTACATACACTGCTCTTTTGGAATCAGTAAGAGAACGTATGCGTCCGATCCTGATGACAACCATTGCCATGATTGTTGGTATGATTCCAATTGCAACGGCTTCAGGTTCCGGAGCCGAATGGAAAAACGGATTGGCGTGGGTATTGATCGGTGGATTAACATCTTCCATGTTCTTAACGGTAATTGTTGTTCCGATTATGTATTACCTCGTTGATCGTCTTCGTGAGAAGTTGACTCCCAAAAAGTCAAAAGTGAGGTTGGAAGAAGATGATCACAGTGTATCTATCGATTCGGCTATTTAATTAGTGAATCTTAGGTAGAAGAATCCGATTGATCGTTTTGGTCAATCGGATTCTTTGTTTTCGTACATTTGACTCAACTTCTTCGCCAGAAACCATGAAATGTTTTTCGTTTATTTGTCTTTTTTGCCTGCTTGTTAGCTGTGACTTCGTTACAGGATCTTTTGATAAAGTGATCACCGAAACACTTACCACCTATACCATGGAGCCGCTGAACAAATATGGGAAAGATTATAAGCTAGACAGAAGAAACAAAAAACCGAAACGTTTCGATGTTGTAGAGTTTGATTACACAGATCAGTTTTATGATAGCAACGATTTTTATTCCGATAAACGACATGTAAGCCGGGTAATAGGTTTGCCCGAAGAAGATATCGAAATCCGAAAAGGAATAGTGTTCATTAACGGAGTGAAATTGGAAGAGCCATTCTTGTTGGATTCGCTGCGTTCTGATGACGACATGTCGAAAATGCATTTGAAGGAAAAAGAGTATTTCGTAATGGTCGACTGTCGAAAAATGATCTTTCAGGATTCTACAACTCTGGATGTTGAGCATAAAGCATATGACTCCCGAAAAATTGGAATTGTTCGGGGTGGTTTGATTGCTGGGATAACGAGTCTGAAGTAGAATTGGCAAGTGAATTTGTCTGAATATTCTCTTTCCCGTATCTTTGTACCGATTACTGAATTTGTTCATGCAATACCGGTCTAAAAATCTTTTCCTTACCAGTCTTTTGGGAAGTTTATTTCTGATAGGGGTTTCCTGGTTTTCCAAATCTTCCAAGCCGGCTATTACAAAAAGAGAACGCCTGGAACTGGCTCGTTTGGATAGCTTGAAATTGCAAACTGATACTTTCCGCTTTGTAGACGAATCAAGAAACCGGGAAATTCCTTATGTAAGTTACCGTCCAACAAAATTTGATTCGCTAAAACCCATTAAACTGGTGGTTTTTAGTCACGGTTACGGAAAGAACTTCCAGCGAAATTATTTGGGATATACCTTCATTACCAAATACCTTGCACGACACGGATATTGGGTTTTGAGTATCCAGCACGAACTTCCGAATGACGAACCGTTGGCTTTTGGGCCAAATCTTTTCGAAGATCGTTACCCGGTTTGGGTTCGGGGAATGGAATCTATTCGTGCAACAATTGCTCATTTCAAAAAGAATAACCCTAATGTTGCTGTCGCTTCGGTTGATTTGGTAGGTCATTCAAACGGTGGCGACATGTCTGTTCTGGCGGCAACAAAGTATCCGAACGAATTTAGGAAAGTTATTGCGTTAGACAATTTGCGTTGTCCATATCCGCGCTGCGTTGAACCGAAATTCCTCACGCTGCGTTCGTGTGATAAAACGGCTGATGAAGGAGTGATTCCTGATAAATTACTATGTGATAGTTTAGGAATTAAAGTAGTTCAATTGAAGAAGGTCAAACACAATGATATGACCGATTATTCGCTAAGAAGTCAGAAGAAGCAAATGATCAAATACATTCAGAAGTTTTTGAAAGACTGAATTATTTGCAAAAGAGAAAGCTAATCTTTTAATATTACCCACTTTTTGTCTTTGGGTTCTTCTGCATTAGGAGGTCTTACATTTCCTTTCATTGTAACATCACAAGCTCCAAATTCAATAAAATTCTTTTGAGCATTCTTGAGTGACACTCTATTTGCGCCACCTGCATAAGTTGGGTCGTTCAGCTGAGTAAGATCATCCTCCCAGAAACAAACCGGGCAAATGATGTAACTCCCATCTGGTTCTTCTGTGTAGGTTTTGTGACCACAGCATGGGCAGGCAAATTTGGCATTAATGGTCAAAATAAAAAGTGCTTTTTCAAGCGCTTCTTCATCAAATCCAATATGAGGTTTTGTTTGAATCCATTTTTCTTTAAGGTCGTTGGACAAAGAATTAATCGAAGAGTCATCATCGATTATTATATAGTTCAGATTTTCCGTTTGTCTTTCTGCCCATTCCTTAATTTCGGTACCACGATCAAGTAACTCGTTTAATTTTGTTTTGTCATTGAGCTTTGATATTTTCTCGAAAATGATTCCACGTCTTTCAAAGATTCCTTTCCAGTCATCTAAGTTGTAGTTCACTCTATGCGTTGTTGTCAACACGATAGAAGCGTTGGTTTTTTTATAAAGGATCGACAGGTTTTTCAAAGCATTTTCATTAAGCTTCATAAATCCATCGGAATCGGTTTCAACCTTTCTCCATGGAGGAGTCGTTTCTAATACTCCATCAATATCCAATAGTATTATCATTCCTTTTCTTGCTGTATTTTGGAATTCAACTGTTCAACTGAAAATCGTACATCCTAATCGTATTCTCCAAACCGAAATACAATGCGTCCGAAATAAGTGCATGCCCAATCGAAACTTCATCCAGTTGGGGCAGACTTTGCTTGAAGAAACGCAGATTGTCTAAACTCAGGTCATGTCCGGCATTGATCTCAAGGCCAAGTTCCAACGCCAGTTTTGCGGCTTCAATATAAGGCTGAACCGCCTTTTCTTTATTGATTGGAAATTCTTCAGCGAATGGCCCGGTATATAACTCAATTCTGTCTACTCCGGTTTTCGCTGCATACTCGATATTTATCAAATTTGTGTCAACGAAAATGGAAGAACGAACACCAAGCGCCTTGTATTCGGCAACCAAATCCTGAAGTAAATGAAGATGCTCCTTTGTATTCCATCCTGCGTTACTCGTTAGTACATTAGGCGGATCAGGGACCAAAGTAGCCTGTGCAGGTTTTATCTCGCGGATTAATTTCATGAAACGTTCATCCGGGTAACCTTCAATATTGAATTCTGTCTTAACGACTGATGCCAGGTCGTAAGTGTCCTGAGTTGTTATATGTCTTTCGTCCGGACGTGGATGAACTGTAATGCCATGAGCACCGAATCGTTCACAATCAATAGCAACCTGAACTACGTTTGGAGTGTTTCCTCCGCGTGCATTTCGGATGGTTGCTATTTTGTTGATGTTAACGCTCAATTTTGTCATGACAGATCATTTATTCTCAAAATTACGTTCTTCCTTTAAATTCCCGTTAAATTATTTCCGGGAAAGCAAAAAAAGAGTTGAAAATTGGGCAGGTTCAGCTATTTTTAGCTACTTTGGCTTATCATGATAGCAAAAGAAGTTATTACAGAAGAGATACCTCCGTTATTGCATACAGACACAGGTGAAAAAGCGCTTCATTGGATGGAAGAATTCAAAGTTTCACACTTACCGGTGCTGAAAAACGGCAATTTCGTAGGCTTGATCTCTGAATCAGATATTTTAGACAAAAAAGATCTCGACCACTCGCTGGACGTTCTTTTTGATCATTTGCCGCGACCATACATCGGAGAGAATGCGCACGTTTACGAAGTGCTTTCTAAAATGTACGAGCATAAAATTTCGGTGCTGCCCATTTTAGATGCTAACGAAATGTATTTGGGTTGTACTTCCGTTCATCAACTGATGAATCTTATTGCGAATACATCGAGCATCAAGGAATCGGGAGGAATTGTGGTTCTGGAAATGAACAAACACGATTATTCCCTGGCACGTATTGCTCAAATTGTAGAGAGCGACAATGCCCGGATTCTTTCTACGTACATTATGTCGTCGGCAGATTCAACGAAGATAGAAGTAACATTGAAGATTTCGGAAACCGATTTGTCGCGGATCATTCGATCATTCGAACGCTACGATATGGTAGTGAAAGCAAGTTTTCAGCGCTCCACAGATCAGGACGATGTGCAGTACCGTTATGATGCACTCATGAATTACCTAAACATGTAACATGAGAGTTGCTATTTACAGTAAAAAGGTCAACAAGCAATCACTTACTTTGTTCCACATGCTGATTCAGAAAATGGCTCAGTTCGGATGGACAATTGTTGTAGAGAAACAACTCAGAGAATATTTATTGCAAAAAGGAAATTGCGGTGTCCCGATGGAAGAATTCAGTTCTCACGAAGATTTTGCGAAAGGAATTGACCTGGCATTCAGTGTCGGCGGAGACGGAACGTTTATCAAAACCGTTTCCTATATCCGTGATTCGGGAGTTCCGATTATTGGTATTAATTCCGGCAGATTAGGATTCCTTGCAAACATCGGCATTGACTTTTTCGATGAAGCCATGCAAATGGTGAAAGACAAACGCTATGATTATCAGCAAAGAAGTCTTTTGCGTGTAGAAACCGAGCGAAATATCTTTGGTTCAGAGAATGTGGCTTTGAACGAAGTTGCGTTGCTGAAAAAAGAAACTGCAAGTATGATTACTGTGCATACTTATTTGGAAAGTATGTACCTCAACTCTTATTGGGCGGATGGATTGATCGTCTCAACACCCACCGGTTCAACGGCTTATAGCTTGAGTTGTGGCGGACCAATTGTTACTCCCGGTTGCCAGGTTCACATACTAACACCAATTGCACCGCATAATTTAAACGTGCGGCCAGTGGTTGTTCCGGATAAAATGCCCATTCAATTAAAAGTAGAAGGAAGAGAACGAAACTATTTGCTTTCGCTCGACGGAACTTCAAAAAACATTAAACAAAGTGAGGAAGTTATTATCCATAAAGCCGACTATATGATTAATGTAGTTAAATTAGAGGACACTAATTTCTTAGATACCATTCGCAATAAAATGCTTTGGGGTATCGATAAACGAAACTAATACTATGAAACCGAAAAGAACGTCGTTGGCGGATATTGCGGAAAGCTTGAATATTTCAAAATCCACAGTTTCTTTTGTTTTAAACGGAAAAGGAGCTCAATTCAACATCAGTCAGAATACCCAAAAGCTTATCCTGGAGAAAGCCAAGGAACTGAATTATGTTCCGAATTTCTTCGCGAAAGGACTGCGTGAAGGAAAAACACAAACCATTGGTTTGGTATTGGCTGATATTTCAAATCCATTCTATTCCGAATTAAGTAAATCTATCCAGGAATCACTTTACGAACAAGGATACAGTTTGTTTATTGTTAGTACCAACGACGATCCCGGAATGGAAATTAAGCTGATGCGCGATTTAATTCTTCGCTCGGTTGATGCATTGATTATTGCTCCGTGTAACGGAATTCCGGATTTGAAACCGGTTTTGGATGAAACACCTATTCCGGTTGTTTGGGTAGATCGTATCGGAGATGAATTTGCCGATTTCGTTGGAGTTGACAACAAAGAAGAGGCAAGTAGAATTGTCTCATTGTTCTCTTCCAAACCAAAGAAAATTGGTATTGTGCATCCGGTACTTTCCGATGTTATGACGATTCAATTACGGATTCAGGGGGTTGTGGACGCGTGCGATCAAGCAGGAATACCTTATGAGATTAGCTCGGTAAATGAGGAACATGGAAAAGTGAACGCACCAATTGCTGAAATGCTGAAAAAAGGAGTTGATTCCATTATTTCTTTGAACAATAAAGTGACTTTAACTGTTTTGGGTGAACTGAACGAGATGAAATTGTCGGTTCCGAAAGATGTGAAACTGATTTCGTTCGATGACAGCGAAGCCTTTGCTTATTTTTCACCGGCTATAACTGCAGTTCGCCAGCCAATTAAACAGATTGGTATTGAAACAGTTGCCCGCTTAATGGATCGTTTGAAAGAATCTACCGAAAAACGCAAGCATTTAATGATGGAGTGTGAGTTTATAGCGAGAGGATCGCATTGATACTTTTCTGAAAGTTCTTCTCTGAATCAACTATCATGTCTGAATTAATCGATTGGTGGAATTCGCTGGAACACAATGATAAGAAAGTTCTGTTGGCCAGTTATGATTTTGAGCAGGACGAAACTAAAATCAGAACAAGTCGTTCGTTGTATGACGATTATTTTACACAGTTCGGGTTTGGGGTGCGCAAGCGGCTTGACTCATTTGAAACAACTGAAGAGAATATTCAGAAAGTTTTGGAACTTGAAAGTATTTCTTTTGCTTTTAAACCGGAAACCATTAATAGACTAACTGAATTGAAAATCTTGACAGTACATGGAGTCGTAGATTTTAATCTTCTGACTATTACTGAACTGATTTCATTGAGTTGCAGTGGCAAATTTGAATCGCTGAGCGGCATAGAAAATTTTCAAAAACTGGAAAAATTGCAACTCACAGGCTGCTACTATTTAACTGATTTTACCTGCCTGCTAAAGCTTCCGAACTTACAATTATTGGATTTCCCTTTCCTGCTTGATTATTCTGTAAAACCAATTGCTCAGCGATTGATGGAGTTACCTGCTTATCTGGATGTGCAAACCATGAGTATTCCAAGGTGGTGGCTGCATATGAAAGAATTAGATCACTCTCATTATTATCCGAAAAGGAATGAATTCAAATATGCCGGTTATGAATTTGATACTGATGAAATTGAGTTTATCCGATCGAATGCGGATCCGATTGTTTATCGGAATTTGGAAAATTTCATCTTGTCAGGAAGATATAAAATCGTTGATACAGAACGTACAGGCCATGGAAAATGGATACTGGAAAAGATTCATTAATTTGATAACAAAAAACCGCCATTTTCCATTGAGAAAATGACGGCTTCAACTGAAACGGATTCAATTTAGAATTTTGCGCTCTCGCGGGTATAATATGTTTTCGTTTTTACATTGTACACTTTCGGATATTTCACGGTATAACCAATTTCCAGGTTCGTTGATTCGCCAGGTTGAAGTGTTACTTTGTATGAAACCTCTCCGGTAATATCATTTTTCTTTCCTGTTCCGATTGTTTCTACGGCAACAGTGATCTCGCTGTTTCTGGAAAGCGGGATTTGATCGAAAACGTCAATGGTCACAGGGACTGTCCGGTTGTTTCGCAATTGAATATCGTAATAATACGTATCACGCTTGTTGCTTCCAACTACTTTCTTCACGCTCATTTCTGATTTCAATTTCCGAAGAACCTGGATTTTTGAATCGCGGCCAAAAGAAAGGGAAAGTGTATCGTTTACGTTTCGTGTATCAATCTGGCTCATTCCAACAAAGTTTCCTGAGAAATAAACCGCTGTTGATCCGGGAATCAAATCTAAATCCTGCCAGCCAACAATATTCGCTAGTAAGAAAGCTCCCTGATCTAGTTTCGGAATACTGACATGACTGAACGTTGCCGGAATGGTAATTTCCTTAATCTCTACCAAATATGGTTTTGCATCTGAAGGGCAGGAAAACGTTGCCGGAACGGTGAACTCTGTTGTCAGTTCAGAAATCTGAATTTGCTGAGTTTGAACTTTCGATACTTTTTTTCCTGACGAAAAACTTGCGTCGCTCAGATAACTCGACATATTCAGAGCTTCCTTATTCATCAAAAAGCGATTTTCAGAAGCATCGTCATTTTTATCTAAAATGTAATTGTCGTAAGCCCGCTGATTTGCCCAGTTAATCTCGTTTTCTGCCTGAATACGGTAGTTCTGCTGAACAGATTGCGGTGTAATGTACGAACCGCGTTGTTCTTCAATATACGCGTTGTATTCCAAATAGAACGGCGACATGTTCGGTGCCGAAGCCGAAAGGGTAGGATCGGCGGTTGAAAGCGATAATTGAACATCTTTCCATTCGTTCCCGGTGTTGTTGTAAACCTGAGCTTTGTATTTCAGTTTTACCGGTTGATTGATATCGATTGCGTTCAACTCATAATTTGCTACCCAGCCGCAATCTGAAACGAGGTATTTTAAAGTTGTTTCAACAGAAACATTTTCGTCACAATCTACCAGGATAATGATTTGATTACTGCGTTGGTTTTCGTTATAGTTTAATTCTGCAAGCTGTTGTCTTGTTGCATCAATATCCGCTTTTAATATCCGCTGCGCTTTATTGAGTTTCGAAACCGCTCTATTGATCTCAAGGGTTCTTGTTCTGAAAAATTCACCCGCGGCTTTCAATTGTTCTACAGTTAGATTCTGATCTTTTCCTTTGATATCTCTATTCGTGTTCAGAACAGTTAGCTCTGCATTGTAAGCACTTACCATGTCGATGTTTAACTGTAAGTTGTCTTTCATCGATTCAAGCGAATCTTTCAATGTTTTGATGTTCGGATTGTAATTTTCAGCAGCCAGAAAGTCTATAACTGTTGAAACAGAAACCAGTCTGAATCCACTTTTTCCGGTGAATTGTATAGAATTCGGATCGGCAAAAGCAGAAATTCCGCTAAAAACGAGTTTGTTTCGCCCTTTTTCTAACTTAACCGGAATTTCGTGGGTCATTTCCCCGGATGTCAGGAAAAGTTTCACCTTTTTAACTTCACTCACAATCGTTTGTTCTTTTGCTTTTTGCGAATAACTGATGATTGGGAGTAGTAATAATAGGAAAGCTATTTTTTTCATACGTATAATTTAACGTTCCAAGATACAGTTTAATCGGTTAATGGTTCAATTCAATATATTAACGCTTTGTTAAAATATAAATGAAATGTAATTAATTAAACAGTTATCGCTACTTTTGTTCCCTGAAATCAGTAAATCAATAATTTAAAAATGGAACATAATTTCTTGTTAAACCTCGCCGAAGCCTTTGGAACACCTCTGTATGTATATGATGAAGCTAAGATAGTTTCACAATATTGGAGATTGAAGAATGCTTTTGGGAAACAGGAAGTAAAGCTGCACTATGCGATGAAGGCATTGAGTAATATTTCCATTTTGCGCTTATTGAAAGAGCAGGGAAGTGGTCTGGATGCTGTTTCTATTGAAGAGGTTAAACTTGGTTTACGGGCTGGGTTTATTCCCGCGAATATCATTTATACTCCGAACGGTGTTTCATTTTCTGAAATTGAAGAAGCCGTTGATCTGGGAGTCATGGTCAATATTGATAATCTAAGCGTTCTGGAACGTTTCGGTGCTAAATACAAAGGATTCGTACCTGTATGTGTTCGGATTAATCCTCATATTATGGCCGGAGGGAACAGTAATATTTCCGTAGGACATATTGATTCTAAATTCGGAATTTCGATTCACCAGGTACGACATATCCAACGCATTGCAAAACATTACAATATGTCAATCGTAGGACTACACATGCACACTGGAAGTGACATTGTTGATGCGGATGTTTTTTTGCGGGGAGCTGAATTACTTTACCAGGCTGCCGAATCATTCCCGGATTTACATTTCATGGATTTTGGCTCCGGATTCAAAGTGGCTTATAAAGAAGATGATTATGTAACGCCGATTGAAGAAATCGGATTGAAAATAGGTGAATCGTTTCAACAATTCTGCGAAGAATACGGACGTAAATTGGAACTGCGTTTTGAACCGGGAAAATTTCTCGTAAGCGAAAGCGGTGTTTTACTGACTTCGGTGAATGTGGTGAAACAAACTACGTCAACTGTTTTTCTTGGTGTGAACAGCGGGCAGAATCACCTGATAAGACCAATGTTTTATAATGCTTATCATCGTATTGAGAATATCTCCAATCCGAACGGACAAACGAAACTTTACACGGTTGTAGGATATATTTGCGAAACAGATACTTTTGCCTACGACCGGCCAATCTCTGAAACAAAAGAAGGCGATGTTCTTGCAATCTACAATGCAGGTGCATACGGATTCAGTATGAGTAATCAGTACAATTCGAGGCTTCGTCCTGCTGAAGTTTTAGTCAGAAACAACGAAGGCTATTTGATTCGAAGAAGAGAAACTTTGGAAGATCTGATCCAAACCGAAGTTGATTTTATTCCGGAAACTGTTTTAATGACGAGTGAAAAATGACGAGTTATAATTAATTAGTAATTTGTCACTCGTAATTTGTAATCAGAGTAAGCCCATGGGCGTTTTCTGGCCTTTTCTGCCATCACATTTGCGGGAGTTTTTAGCTGTTCCGCACGCGGCAAGTACTGCGAGGATAATCAGAATGCCAATTGCCGGGAGAATGTACTGTTTCATGATTTCTGGAGTTTAAGTAAACAACGAACGAAAAAGCTAATTGTTACATACGAGAAGTTATGAGTTACAGGTATCTGGTTATAAATGTCTGTTTGTAACTCGTAATTTATCACTCATAACTGGAATAGACTAGAGCTTGCTTTTCATCGTCCAGCCCAGAAGCATTGCCCGTTCTTTTGCCAGATTCGCTTTTTCGCCCTGGAATAAACTGTCAACTGTTTCAGAGAATAATTTCACCCATGTATCAAATAATTCAGTAGTCAGCGCCATTTTTGCATGTGTTTCGGTCATGTTTGTTTTATAACCTTCTTCGTCCAGTAAAATGAAACTCCAGAAATGGACCAAGCGCGGCATGTGGTGTTCAAAATTCAGGTTAATGAAAAATGGTTTGAGCTGCTCATCTTTCAACACTTCTGTGTAAAATGTATTTACGAGTAGTTCGATATCAGCTTTTTTTTCAATATCAGCCATTGCACAATTTTCCAGCAAATATAAGCCTTGTAGATAGTTTTGACCGGAAGCACCCAAAAGAATTTCAGTTTTTTTTCAATTTACGTGTTTACCTCTTTGTAAAAAGAACATTTGCTTATGAAAACGGAGTTTTGTTGGTTGCTCCCGTTTGCTAATAGAGTTTTTGAAATTATTAAGATACACCACACCCACCTAAAAAAATCACAGGCGCCAGTATTTCACTGGTGCCTTTATCGGGATTGAAAGTTCCGATTATTTAAACCAGCCGGAATACATCACATAATTATTGGCAATACGCTGAACTTCTCCTTTGAATAATTCAGGAGATAAAGTCTTTACTTTTTTGGCAGGAACTCCGGCATAAACACTCCATGATTCAACATGGGTGTTTTCCAGTAAAACAGCTCCGGCAGCAATAATGCAATTTGATTCGATGTAGCAATTATCCATTACAATTGCTCCCATCCCGATCAGAACATTGTCTTCAACAGTACAGCCGTGAACCAAAGCGTTGTGCCCGATAGAAACGTTGTTTCCCAAAGTTGTTTTGGTTCCGGGCTGACCGGCTTCAGGATTTGAATAAGTACAGTGAATTACGGCACCGTCCTGAACATTGACCTGGTTTCCCATACGGATTGAATTCACGTCGCCGCGAACCACAGCATTGAACCAAACAGAACAGCGATCTCCCATGATTACGTCTCCAACAACAGTTGCGTTTTCAGCCAGATACACGTCGTCTCCGAATTGTGGTTCTTTACCACGACAAGATTTAATAAGCGCCATAAAATAAATGTTTCAACGAAGATAGTGATAGACGCATTAGAAATTCCAGAACTATAAATGTTAAAGCACGAAAATTCTAATTGTCTAAACAGGATATTCAGACATCCTGAGCCATAAACTTTGGGAATTCACCATTTGTAGTAAGAAAAGAGTCTGATTATAGTAAAAGGTGGCTGAGTCCGCTGCGGCGGATAGTCACCACACCCATTTCTTATCAAGCGCCATCCGTATAGCTTCAACTTTGGAATTTACGTGCAGCTTTTCATAGATATTGGTCATGTGTTTTCGCACTGTATGCGGACTAATGAAAAGTTCATCAGCGATTACTGTGTAACTGTTTCCTTTCGCCAGTCCATTCATAATGTCCATTTCTCTTGCGCTCAAAGGAGACTTGGTTTCTTCTGCAGCGGCAGCTGTGCCCTGAATGAATTGGAATGCTTTCCGGGCAATACTGGGTGACATAGGTGCGCCGCCAAAAATCATTACATCGTCTATAGCTTTGTGCAAATCTGTTATGGAATCATCTTTGAGTAAATAGCCACTCGCTCCGGCGCAAATTGCGTTAAATACGCGCTCTGCATCATCAAAAATGGTGATCATAACGAAATGAATATTCGGGTAAAGAATCTTAGCGCGCTTTACAGTTTCAATTCCATCCAGTTCAGGCATATCAATATCCATCAAAACCAGGTCTGGAAGGACGCCGTCCATTTTAGAAATAGATTCTAAAAACTCTGTTCCACTATAAGAAACCAAAACGATATCAATACCTGATTTCGCCAACAGTTTTTCTTTGATTATCTGAATATTGAATGGCTTGTCGTCAACAAGTGCAATTCTGAAACTTTCCATTTTACGAATATCGCTGTTTTCTATCGTTTCGCCAATTACGCATTTGGGTTATTTTTTCCAAATGAGAGTAACACGGGTTCCTTCGTTTTTCTTCCCTGAAAACGAAATAGTGCCGTTTATTTTCGAAGCACGCTCTTTCATGCTTACCATGCCATAATGAAAGGGTTTAATCTCGGTTTCAATCAGACCAATTCCGTTATCCTGGATGATCAACCGGAAATTTTTGTCGTCTTCTTTTAATTCAATATAAACCTTTGTTGCTGCGGCGTGTTTCACAATATTGTGAACTGCTTCCTGGAAAATGCGCATCACATTCATAGTTGTTTGCGGTGCCAGGATCAAAGAAGAGGAAAGATGGTCGTAGTATCCTGTTGAAATTTCCGGATTGTTTTCCAGTGCTTTAAGAAACACGTTTTCCATGCGCTGCGACAAATGATTGATCGTTATTTCTTCTACCCGCAATGTCCAAACCGTATCACGTAAAGAACTCATGGCTGTTTGGCTCATTTCGTAAGTTCTGTTGATTCTTTGGTTTGATTGATCCGTGTGCCGCATGAGTTCAAGGTTGTTTACAACGTAACTGAGCTGCGAACCAACGTGGTCGTGTAAATCATACGATATCCTTCTTCGTTCTTCCATTGTTGCATCAAAAATGGCTTTTTGTCCTTCCAGTTCCTCCTGAAGATTCGTTTTGCGGAAAATGAAGAAAATCAATAATCCTGCAAGAATGATTACGATTAAACCACATGCCCAAAGCAGGTTTTCTCTTTCGCGTTTTTGTTTTTCAGACTTTATTCGGAAAGCGGCCAGTTGCTGCTGCTCTTTTAATCTGAATTTTTGATGAGTAAACAAAAGGTTGGTATTCATTGTTTCTGAATAATAGCTGGTGTGATAATCCAGGTATTCCTTCATAATCCGCTCACCGGTTTTGATTTCGTTTCGTCTCAGATAACATAGTGCCAGGTCAAGACAAACTTTATACCCCAATTCGTTTGATTCTAATTCTGAAAGTTTATCGTAAGCTTCTTTAAGTAATTCGAAGCTCTTGTTTTCACGACCTGTGTACTTATAGCAACGTGCTAAATTGTACAATCCGCTTACTTCAGAATTCGTGTTTCCGAGAGACTTTGCCGAGTCAATTGCTTCATGAAAAAGCGGAATTGCCAGATCATATTTCTTTTGAATACGATAGATCAGTGCCAAATTGGCAAGCGATTTACACAATCCGTATTGATTGTTCGTTTTTCGATATCCGCTAACTGCTTTTTGAATATGAAAAATGGCCGAATCGTATTTCCGGATTTTGTCGTAATTCAGACCAATATTTGCGTATATGTCGTATATCAGGTAATCTTCGCTAGCATTTTTATAATGTTTGAGCGCTTTCTCATACCAGTAACGCGAAGCATGGTACTGAAAAAGCTCATCGTAAATTAAACCGATATTGTTGGTGACAGAGCCTAGCAGCGTTTGGTCGTTTAATGTCTTGAAAACAGTATATGCACGGTGAAAATAGTTTAATGCAGATTGAAATTCACTGACTTTATAATAGATAAGGCCCAAATTATTCAGGTTGGAACCAATTCCTCTTGTGTCGTTTGTTTTGTAGGATAACTGAAGCGATTTTTTATAGTATTTAATTGCCAGTTTGTTCTTTGCAGTAACATCGTAAATAATTCCGAAACGAATTAAAGCACGCACTTCACCACGTTTGAATTTAATTTCCCGTGAAGCTTTCAGTGATTTCTCAGCAACAATTAATGCTTTTTCCGGATTAGAGTAGGCTAATTCTAACGCTTCGTCGTTCCATTTAACAATGGTAATTGTATCAACAGAGGCAACAAGCTGACAAGAAACTGCGAATGAAAAGAATAGGAGGAGAATTCGCAGGTTCATTGATCAAGTATGGAGTGATTTGCAGAAACACTCCGGCAAACGGCACTAGTTAAAAATGTTAGTAGAGACATGAAGCAAATGTATGTCCTGCATACATCATCCGCTATAATGCATTTGCTGTATAATTGCGCAATGAATGACTATTTCCAGTCGAGCATCTCTAGTTTTGCCTGATTTTTCTGATTGTATTTCAATTGAATGGAACGAATGATGATTTCCATAGAACTCCATTTGGAATGACGAAAAGCACTCACCGCAATAATTGATCTGCCCGGATGGTTTCCATTGCTGTCTTCAATGGTTTTTAAGGCATTCTGAGCGGGAATGTAATGCTCGTAACGTTTCGGAATAAGCGTGTAACCACCCTGCTGATCTACCATGCGCATGAGTAAATCCATATTTCCGCCCTGGTAGTTCCAGTGATTGTTTTCATCTTCATTGATAGAACAAAACTGCATCATCTGTGTGCGCAAACAATTTCCTTTATTCAACAACCAGGGCTGCAGGTTTTGGAGTTCATCAACCAATAAGTGTTCTCCCTTGGTTTCAGGAGCGTAAGCTAAAATTTCTTCGGTAAATAAAGGAACAACACGCAGGTTTGTTGAATCTACCGGGCCGGCAAGAATTGCCAGATCAATTTTCCGTTGATCCAAGGCATCGAGTAATTCTTCTGTTTTTAATTCTTCTACAAATACCTGGGTGGTAGGAAGCGAGTTCTTCCATTCGCCAAACGAATCGAGCAGGAGATATGCCGCTACTGTTGGAATGACTCCAATGCGTAACCTTTCGGAGTAAGTACCCGAAAATGTTTCTTTCAAACGTGTTATTTCTCCGAATTCGCCCTGGATTTGCCGAAGCAGCGGAATCAGGTCCTTCCCGAAATCAGTTAACTCCCAACTAGTCCCGTCTCTGTAAAAAACCGGGTGACCAAGTAATTCTTCCGCTTTTTTTAATTGCATTGAAAGTGTGGGCTGAGTAACAAAGCAGTTCTCGGCGGCCTTACTGATAGAACGGGTTTCAACTACTGAAAGAATGTATGCTATTTGCTGCGGACTAATCATATAGATAATATCGAATGAATTATAAAAATAATCAATATTATTTATGATTAGATGTAGTGTATCTTTGGTTCATCAAAAAAGGAATTATTATGAAAATGGAAACCGCATATACAGCAGAATTGAATCGTTTACTGGCAACTTACCAGGTGCATTATCAGAACCTGCGTGCGATTCATTGGAATATTAAAGGCGCAAATTTCTTTGAACTTCATTTGAAATACGAAGAATTATACACCCGTGCCCAGATAATCATTGACGAGCTGGCAGAACGTATTCTGACTTTGGGAACAACTCCATTGCATCGTTTTGAAGATTATTTGAAGCATAGTTCTTTGAAAGAAAATAAAACCATTCACGACGGAAAAGAAGGAATGGAATACATTTTTTCGGCACAGGAAGTTTTGTTGAAACTGGAAAGAGAAATTCTGGCTGCTGCAAGCGACAACGCCGATGAAGGAACGAGCGCTTTGATGAGCGATCTGGTTCGTGAAAAAGAAAAAACAAATTGGATGTTTGCGGCCTGGCTCGATAAATAATTCAAAAAGAAGAAAGTAAAAGTCAAAATTAGAATGACGATGTGGTGAGCCTGCCGAAATGGGGATTAACGCTTACGCCGAAGCTTCAGCATAGGTGCTAAGGGGGAGGATTGAGAAAGTAATCTCCTGAAGCAATTTTAAATAGCAATTAACTAAAAACAAAATAAACATGAGTGTAGTAGGAAAAAAATTCCCTTCAGTTGCGGTAAACGCTATTGATGAAATGGGAGATACGTTTCAAATTGATGTGTTAAGACATGCAATTGATCACAAGAAAAAAGTGCTTTTGTTCTGGTACCCGAAAGATTTTACTTTCGTTTGTCCGACAGAAATTCATGCTTTCCAGGAAGCATCTGCTGAATTCGCAAAAAGAAACACAATTATTATTGGTGCTTCGTGTGATACCGCAGAGGTTCACTTTGCATGGTTGAATACAGCAAAAGACAACGGTGGAATTGAAGGAGTGAAGTTCCCGTTATTGGCAGATTCAACACGTCGTTTGGCCGAAGAATTAGATATTCTGGATTTCGATCCGTATGATGAGGATTCAACAGGTGACAATGTTCCTTACCGTGCAACTTATTTGATCGACGAGGAAGGAACGGTATTCCATGAATCAATCAATCACATGCCGGTTGGGCGTAATGTTCAGGAATATATCCGTTTGGTTGATGCGTACACACACGTTCAGACTCACGGTGAAGTTTGTCCTGCCAACTGGGAAGAAGGAAAAGATGCAATGAAAGCAGACCGTAACAGTACAGCTGAATATTTAAGCAATCACTAAAAACAAATTATCATGTTTACAGAATTAACAGAAGATACGCTTGAGCAGTTATTGAGTTCCAATCCGAAAGTGATGGTTCAATACGGAGCATCATGGTGCGGTAACTGTAAGATCACGAAACCGAAATTCAAACGAATGGCTGAAGAAAATCCGTCGATTGAGTTTTATTATGTGGATGCGGAGAAATTTCCGAATTCGCGCCAGTTCGCAGATGTATCCAATTTGCCAACGTTCGCTGGTTTTGTAAACGGAACTTTAGTGAAACAGGCTCAGGGAAACAAAGTAGAAATCATTCAGGAAATAAAAGATGCGGTTACCGGTAATTAAACACATGGTTGCTTTCATGGAGGTAAATGATGAAGATTATTTACACGAAACAATGGAAGTATTGGAGCATCTGATTGATGCTCCGGGATTAAAAGACGAAGAATTAGATGTAATCGGGGAAATGCTTTCAAATTTCTCAGGTGCCATTGAAGTTCACCGTGCCATTAAGGCTGGAAAACCACAGAAAGAAGCCTTGAACGAATTCATGAAACGGGTTACCGGGTCAATTGATAAGTAGCCAAAGCACAGCTTGGCAGAGGAAAAGCTAAGAGAGAAAAAGAGGAAGGTTTTAAATGATCTTCCTCTTTTTAATTTCCTCTCTTCCTCTTTCTGCTTTTCCTCTTTTAAGAAACTGAGTCCACCGCGGCGGAAAGTTTTGTTACTTTTGACCCAACGTAATGACTACACTTTGAAAAAGACAAACCCTTCCGCAAAACCAGTTCCTGTTGAATTAGCAATTGATCCGACTCAAAAGATCCTTAAGCGGTTAATCTGGCTTATCGGTATTGTATCTGCTTTTGTGTATGTAAATACGATCAAACACGGATTTGTACTGGATGATCTTGCTGTCATTGAGCAAAATAAATTCGTTACGAGTGGAATTGCCGGGATTCCCAAAATACTCAGCACCTTTTACTGGGAAGGCTATTGGGAAGCAAACGCCGGATTATACCGTCCGCTTTCTCTCATTATGTTTGCAATTGAATGGTCCATTTCTCCTAATAACCCGGCTATTCACCATTTCGTTAATGTTGTGTTGTTCTGCCTGACGAATATTCTGCTTTTCAAACTATTGCGTAAGATTTTTAGTGAACTCCCGCTCTGGATTCCATTCATTATTACGCTTTTATTTGCTGTGCATCCTATTCACACAGAGGTTGTCGCAAACATCAAAAGCCGCGATGAGATTTTGTGCTTCTTACTCTTTGTTTTAACTTTCCTTCAGATACTGAAAGAGAAAAAAACGCTCAAATCGACGCTTTTATTGGCGTTCACATTTTTTCTTTGCTTGCTTTCAAAAGAAGCAGGAGTTCTGTTTGTTCCCATTATCGGGCTGTATTTCTTACTGATCCGGAAAGAATCTGTTAAATCGGCTTTGGTGAAAGTAATGCCTTTGATTGCAGTAAGTTTTGTTTGGCTTGCAATTCATCAAACAGTTATTCACTCTGCGAAAACGCCGCCTATTACTTATACGTATCATGATAATTCATTGGTAGCATGCGAAGGTTCAAGCCAGGCTGCAACCGGAATTACGATCCTGGGAAAATATATTGAGAAATCGGTATTTCCGGTTAACCTGAATTACGATTATTCCTACAGTGAAATTGAATGCAGTACGTTTTCTTCCGTTTCAGTGATTGTGACCATTTTGGTAGTAATTGCACTACTGTTTGTTGGATTTGTTTTCAGAAAAAAGAACCCTTTCCTGCTTTTTGGTGCGTTGTTTTTCCTGATCGGGATTTCACTTGTCACCAATATCTTTTTCCTGATCGGTGCAACTTTCGCCGAGCGATTGCTTTACACACCTGTTTTGGGAATTATTATTTTGGTTGTAATGGGAATCTATCAATTACTGAAAGAGGCTCAGCAACGTGCGTTTTTGAATCCTGCCGCTCTGGTTTTACTTGCAATTTCAGTGGTCTTTATTGGCGCAACCGTGAAACGAAACCAGGACTGGGAGTCGAACCAATCGCTTTTTGCATCCGGTGCTCACACGAAAACAAAAAGTTCACGCATCTATTCCAATCATGCAATTATGCTGATGAACACTGAAACTACGGATTCGGTTCAGAAACAGAAATTCACCTATGAAGCAATCGATTATTTTGACAGGGCAATAAAGATTGATACCGGAAATGTTGATGCAGAAATTAACATTGCGGTTTGTTATTATCGAACCAATCAGTTTCATAAATCGGTTCAGTATTCTGAGATGGCTTTGGCTAAAAACCCGAACAACACCTTTCTTTATGTGAACCTGGCAGATGCCTATTACAAATTGAATGACAAAGACAAGGCTGAAGAGAATTACCAAAAAGGACTTTCATCAGATGGAGTGATAGCCGGAACTTTTGAACGACTGGGAATGATCTATTTCGAACGTAAGCAATACGATAAGGCCATTGTTGTTTTCAAAAAAGGAGTCAAACAATTTCCCGATTTCGAGAATTTGAAGATGAACTTAGGGAACTGTTATGGGATTCAGGGGAAATTTGCAGAAGCCATTCCTGTTTTTGAGGAAGTTTACCGTAAGAATCCGGCTAACAAGAATGCACTTAATTTGTTGATTATGTCCTATGCAAAATCCGGTAATACAGAAAAAGCACAGGAGTATCAGAAGTTGCTGGCGAATTAATTACTAAGCCAACTGGACATACTATTGAAAGCAGAGGTATATTCACGCCAATCTACTGCATCTTTTCGTAAATCGGTGTTCTGATAACTTAGCCGAAATTCAATCAAAATGAAAATATTCTATTCCGTTTTCGCCCATTAATGCTTTTTTGTCTCCAAGTGTGACTTCATAAAGCAGGAAAGACCAGTGAGAATTCACTCGTAAACGTTTGTAAAATTTGATTGCGTCATATTCTGGTTCAACAGTTTTATAATCCGTAAAAAAAAGTTTCATGCCCACTTTATTACCGGAATAAAGCAAAACCTGTTTATTGTTATTCTGAGTTTCAATTTTATCATAGACAATAGGCAGAATCAGAATTCCGTGATTATCGTAGACGCCAATTTTACCATTTTCGCGAATAACTCTGAATTCTTTGAAATCAGCAAGCGTTTTACCCGGAAATTGGATCAAACCGATCAGGCAAGCTGCCGAATCAATCATCTTAGATTTGAGATCATAGGCTTTTCCATGTATATCATAATAATCGCGTTCGACTCCTGCAACTCCGTAACCCAGATTCATCTCCCTGGAAGATAAAAGCTTTTTTTTCTGCTGCGGGGTAAGCAGGATTTGCTTGCCGTTAACCAGCTTGGTAATGCTGCCATTGAGGTGTTTAAAGAACCAGGCACCTGACAAATAAAACACCTCATCACTTACTTGCGGATCTGTAGTGTAAAAAATGGAATCAATATCGGTTTTGGTGAGTTTATTGGTCAAACGGTCGAATTGGAAGTAAAACTTTTCGGTCTCTCTTTTCAGGTAGATGATCTCTTCGAAATCGGAATCATTTTCAACAACATCCCATTCCGGTTTCACAACAATTTGCTTGTTTGTAGATTCGAAAATTCCAAATTTCCCATCCTCGTTCTGAACACTAAACCAGCGTCTCGTTTCTTTATCAGTATAATTGTAAAGTTCATTCACAAGTGTATAACTCTCAGGAACAACAAGGCCTCCCGGGAAGCTGTACCGGTTGTATCCATGGTTGGTTTCAACATCGGCTTCAACGACTGTTACAGCTCCTCTTCCTTTGTAATCGAAAAAACCGACTTCCTGAAACTGCGGTTCGATGATGATCTTACCCAATGTATCGCACCATCCCCATTTTCCGTTATCGTTATAGGGAATTAAAAATTCAGGGACATATTTTTTTTGTCCGAACGAATGTATGCTTGCAAAAAGCAATGTGAGAATAGTAAATTTCTTCATGGAATTTCTTTACGCAGTTAATCAAAATGAAAATATTCTATTCCGTTTTCTCCGATATAACCTTTTTTTCCGTTAAGCAAAACAGCATAAATCTGAAATGACCAGGATGAGGTGACGCGCAGCCGGTTAGGAGTTCTTTCAATAGAGTCGTACTTTGGTTCTATTACCGGGTAAGAAGTAAATAACAGTTTAAGCCCTGTTTTGTTCCCTTTACGAAGCATTAATTCGGTATTTCCGTTTGGAGTAGAAATTTCGTCGTATTCAAAAGGTAAAATGGTGTCGCCGGCATCCGAAATAACTCCGATCTTCCCGTTTTGCGATTGAATAAATAGTTTTTTGAAAGGAGCCGAAGAATAGTTTGAATAATCTATTTCACGAATAATGCCTGTGCTTTGATCAACGGTGCCGGTAGCGGTCTTTTCCGATCCGTTCATGAAAGGATTACTGTCAGAATCTCTGGTAGCCGCATAACTCCTTTCCCACTTTTCAGAAACACGCTTCAATTCGTCCTCATTTAATTCGATCTGAACTCCATCTTTAAATTTGGTGAATTTTCCGTTTGTGTGACGAAAAACAGACTCATCATAAGCGAAAGCCCGTCCATCAAAGTAAGTAAGAGCTGTTATTGCGAAAATCGAATCTATCTGTGTTTTATAAAATTTTTGAGTTTCGAAATTGTATCCCCAAAACGTTTTTTCTTTAGGACCTGAAAAGTAGATTTCTGTTAACCAATCATCGCTGAAATGGTATTTATCCCATTTGGGATCAACCACTATTTTTTTGTTCGTGACATCATACATACCAATTTTACCGGAAGTATTTTCTAAGAGAATCAAGCGGTTGTTTACTTCGGGATCCAGGTAAAGGTCTCGTAAAAGATTATATTCCCTGGGAATCAATAAGCCTGTCTTGGAGTTGTAGATGTTTTCGCCCGATTCTGTGATTACGAAAGATTCAAATTGATCTTTAATTGAATAGTATTCATAGAAAAAACCGGTTTGATTAAAATTCTCTTCAATCACATTTTTTCCAAGTGTATCACACCATCCCCATTTGCCGTTATCATTGTACGGAATTAAAAATTTTGGAGAATATTGCTGTTGAGCGAAAGTTGAAATACTTGTGAAAATCAGAATTAGTGTAGTAAGTTGACGCATTAGATTTCTTTTGAAACGAAAATAGCGAAAATAAATCTCCGGAAAAGAAGATTATCTCAATAAACTCACATGCCCGGTTATGATCTGCTCGTTCTGAACAATTCCGCAAGGGGTGTAAGTAACTTTGTAGATGTAAACTCCTTCTACAGCGGCGAAACCGTCGTAGGTTCCATCCCAGAATTCATACTGATCTGTGGTTTCGAAAACACGCTGCCCCCAACGATTGAATATTTCCATTTTCCAGCTTACGGCTTCTAAGTCCACAACTGCATGGAATTCATTGTTGAATTCATTGCCGTCAGGTGTAAACGTATTCGGGATATATGGTGCGAACGGATCAATAAACAATGTTGTTCGGGCTGTGTCTTTACAGCCAAATTCGTTTTCAACAATAAGCATAGGAACATGCTGTCCGTCACTTACATAGCTGTAAACCGGATTTTCTTCTGTAGATGCAGCACTGTTTGCATCGTCAAAGACATACAAATAAGTTAACGCGCCTTGTGAATGATCGAAGAACTGAATTTCCGAATCACAAATATCCGTTTGGTTCTTGTCGATAGTAAATGCAGCCACAGGATTCGGATGCACAATAATCAATCCGATCTTCGTTAGCGTAAGCGTATCCAAACAACCTTCAACAGTGATGATTTTCAGCGTAACGCTGTATTGTCCGGGGTTCAGATAAACATGAGTTGGATTTTCTTCGTTCGATGTTCCACCGTCGCCGAAATCCCAGAAATAGAGGATATCAGTATCAGCAGTACAATTACTTGTGAAATCAGCAGTACTCGGAGCGCAACGGAGTTCATCATTGACGCTGAACTCAATAGTTGGTTCGTGGTATAAGAAAATGGTAGAGGTTTCTGTTTCTGAACATTGCAGGAAACTCGCAGTTAAACTCACATTATGAAGACCTGCCTGGGAATAAACTACATCGTTTACACTTTCTGTTGTTGCCGTTTGCGGAGTTGCGAACGGACCGAAATTCCAGCTGTATTCAGTAATGGAAGGACCACTAACATTGCCGGCGAAATCAACAGAGTTGTTCAAAATACACAACGAATCAGGATGTGTGAATGAAACGGATAGCGGTTCGTAAACGGTAATGTTTTGCTGCAGTGTATCCCTGCATCCGGGTACAATTTCGGTAATTAAAGTAATCGGATAAGTTCCGGGGCCAGGAAACGTAAATGTTGGCTGTGAAACCGTGCTAACATCAGTTGTTGTGCCTGAAACACCGAAATCCCACCAGTAACTGCTTCCATTCACAGAATTGTTAATGAACGTTTGAGTGAGCCCCAGGCATTCATGATTTGGTTGAAAGGCCAGATCAGCTAATGGCGGTGCGTGGAAGAAAATAGGGTAGGTAACTGAATCAGAACATGTTCCGGATATTGCAACCAGTTTTACGTAATTATTTGAAGGATCATCAAACGTTACTCCTAAAACCGACGGTGTTGTTGCTGATTGCGGAGTTCCGTTCGGACCAAAATCCCATTCCAAAGTAGTTCCTGCAGGACCATTTACGACAGAAAAGAAGTCGGTGGAATTGTTGATAAAACAAGTGGAATCAATGAAGTTTACGTCAACAGAGAACGGATTATTTACTGTAACATCTATGTAAGAAGTATCGGTACATGGCCAGCCCGGATTTGCAATGAGCATTACCTGGTAAGTTCCGGGAGAAGGGAAAGTAAATGTTGGTTCGAAAGCAGTACTGACATCGGTGGTAGTTCCGGAAACCCCAAAATCCCACTGGTAATTATTTGCTCCGAAACTTTGGTTATCGAAGGTAAATGTAAGTCCCTGGCAATAAGAAACGAATCCGGGTGTTTGCTCTTGCGGAGTAATTACGGCACTTAGCTGCACCACGCAGTTTACAACCCGAAAAAGGAAATCGCGTGTAGTTGATGAAATAATAACTCCGTTCCGCCATTCATTCACACGAATTCCAACAACGTACAAACCAAGCAGGTTTGCATCTACGAATAGTGCACCGTTGTTTGCGTTCAGAGTTGTAGAGGAACCTGCGCCCAATGGAACTGCGGCGTTAAATCCACCAGCCCATGAAACGAGCGGATAAACTGGGGGTGGAGGAGGATTTGGCGCCGGATTTACACCGCTGGCGCCGGCATTGGGTGTAACAAGTTCGTATGTTAAAATATCGCCATCAGGATCTGTTGCGCTGTGATCGAAATTCAGATTTTCATTATTACACAAAACTAAGGGCGGGTAGTTTGTGAATCGGGCTGAACTGTTTTCGAAGAAATTGTTTTCAGATCCTGGAATGTGACAGGTTAAGGTCAAGCCGGTATCATCCGGGTTATTTAAATTCGTAACGTTCGGTCCGCGACAGCAGCGCTGGTAAGCTAAAGTATATCCTCCCGGAGTTGGGGGTAGAAAACGAATAGTCGTATAGATTGCTCTTTCGACACAAATATTGCTTGGTGGTGTAACACAGGGGTTATTAAAAACAACCGGAAGATTGGTGCTTCCCGGAAATGCAATGTTAATCTGGTCAACCATTACATTACTCGAATTAAAAACACCTACACTAATCGGGTCGTCGAAAGCTGCCCCGTTTGAAAGACAATCACGGTAGAGTGAAACGTAAATACGGTATTGATTGTTGCCCAGGTAGTCGTAATACATTTCACCACCCACAATATGAGAGGCTTTTGCAAAATTAATTGCAAACAAAATGGCAAAGCAACTAACCAGGATCTGTTTCACAAGTTCAAAACGTATTAATTCTAAAAAGGTTGGAACCTCTTTGCAAATTTACTGCCAATCTTTCATAAATAATGTTCTACTCAAACAATGAACCACACATCTGACTCATTCCAACCGGTCGAATAAGAGAGTTTAAGTCAATGAGATACTGCACTTAAGAGAAAAAAATGCAATTTTAAGCATGCGAATTATTCTCGTTCTTTTTCTTTTTTCACTGTTTCCCGTTTTCGGACAACGAGGAATTATTCGTTATTCCAAAGAAAACGGGCTCGTTTCCAATGAAGTAAATGATGTTATTTACGATAAACAAGGATTTCTATGGATTGCAACAAATCATGGAATTGACCGGTTTGACGGACAGCGGTTCATTCATTTCAAACACAATCCTACCGATCCGAAATCTATTTCCAGTGATCTTATCGTTAAAATTGCATTCGATGGTGATCATAAGATTTATGCATCAGCCCGAAATAAAGGATTGGTAACTATTGATACGCGCACCTTTCAAATTCAAAATACGACTCATAAATCCGGATCAAAAGCTATTTCGGGTAACAAAATAATTGCTTTTGAGCATGCGGATAAAGGTTTTATGTGGATTGCCAATACCGGAAAAGGACTCGATTTCTTAGATCCGGCAACGGGTAAAAGCCGAAATTACAGGCCATCTGAACAATTCCCGAATCTGAATGAACTGGAAGCGAATACGTTTTGCTCCGTTTCATTGGATAAGTACAACAAAAATATCCTGTGGTGTTTATCGGAAATCGGGCTTTTCTCGCTGAACATAAAAAAGAACAAATGGTCTTATTATAAAGTGCATACGGGTAATTTACTGGAGAAAAAGCAGATTGGCCGCCAAACAAATCAAATGCGCAGTCTGGTTCAGGATGGAAAAGGCAATTTGTATATTGGCACTTCAGACGGATCGTTTCTTTATTTCGATCAGTTTCAAAAGGTTTACCGCTTGTTCCAGGATCCGTTTTTAACTGACTTGAAGGCTCCGGTTTCCGGCTTATCGTGGCGCGATTCACGTTATCTCTATGTTTGTGCTGAAGGAAAAGAATTGCTTTTGTTCGACTCAAGGACCAAGGAGTTTATTCGTTATGAGAAAGATGAACGGAAAGATATAAAACCCATTAACCTGGTTCGGTTCGGAAGTCAGATTGCTATTTGCAGTAAAGAATCAGGACTGTTTTTACATAATGAAGCGGAAATCTATGGTTCTCGTTTTTCATTCGGGCAAACAGAAATTTCAGTTACCAATGCCAGTCAGACAAAAGCGTTGTTTTACCTGCAGCAGGAAAGAGTTTTATTGCTAAGAAGTCTTTCAAACCCTTTTGAGTCAGAGAAAGAACTAAATCTGTCCGCTAATCTGGTTCAAGTGTTTCCGTTCGGTCGCCAGGCCTTTATTGGCAGGTTTGATTCTGAGATCAACATCATTTACGAATCGGGAAAAATCGTTTCATTAGGAAAATATGATTCGGAAGGCCGTAAGATCCATCTTTTCGGGAACAGCGAAAAAAAATGGCTCTACGATCAGGAAAAGGGTTTGTTCTATTTCGATGAAGACCGGAAAGAATGGAATTTGCTGCGGTTTATTGGACCTAAATCAACAAAAGTTTGGGGAGAACGCGGAAAAATAAACGCTATTCTTGAACTCGACCGGTTTGTTTTGTTTGCCGGCGACGAAGGTGTCTTTATTTTCAGTCCGAGTCATAGAGTTTTCAAACGTTTCGAAGAAGCAACCGCATTAATTGCAGACGAAGTAACGGCAATGCATCGAACTGCCAATGACTTTGTTTGCTACGGAACCCGTTCAAGTGGATTGTTTATTATGGACTATATGGCTGAACCTTACACAAGGTTTGATGAAAACTCCGAATTTCCAATTGAACAGATTGACCAGATCACAAGCGATAAATTCGGACAATTGTGGGTTCGAACGCCATACTCTATTATTCGAATCAGTGAAAACAGAAAAATAATTGACATTCTGAGAGATGAAAATGGAGTCTCCGGCATTTCAAATATCCTGCTTTCAGAAAAATCGGTTTTCCTTTTGCAAAGCGGTGCTTTAATTGTGAATGATTTGCAGTCTAACATGTTGAATCCGCGAACTCCTGAACCATACATTCAACGGGTTATTGTCCTGAATAACAATCATTCGAAATTGAACCTGCATTTGTTCAACGCCAGTCAGAATAACATTCAATTCGAATTCGGGGTTTTGGATTACAGTAACAGCTCCAATAACAAAGTCAGCTATCGTTTATTAGGAATTGATGACAAATGGCAGAATGGGAATAACAAAGATGAGGTAAGTTATTACAATCTTGCTGGCGGAAATTATCGTTTCGAATACCGCGTAATTGCGAATGGCAAGGAGTACAAAGCATTTTATGATTTCAAGGTTTTGAATCCGTTCTATTTGAGATGGTGGTTTGTTCTGCTAGTGACAGTGCTTATTCTGTTCTCGATCTGGTTTTATATTCGTTTGCGGATTAAACGCATTGGAATTACGGAGCGAATGAAAGCGCAGTTTTCGGCAGATCTGAATGAAATGGAATCGAAAGCCCTGCAGGCGCAGATGAATCCACATTTTTTGTTTAACAGTTTGAATTCGATCCGCTTATTCGTTCTGAAAAATGAAGTCGACAGTGCCGCAAATTACATTGCCAAATTCTCCAAACTGCTGCGAATGATCCTGAACTATTCGCGCCAGGACATGATTACGGTTTATGATGAAATTCAGTCGATGAAATTGTACATGGATTTTGAACGCCTCCGGTTTGATAACGGATTCGACTTTGATATTGAGATAAATGGCCAGGACGTGCTCGATTGCCGGATTCCGCCGCTCATTGTTCAACCGTTTATTGAAAACGCGATCTGGCACGGATTAATGCCCAGAATGGATTCTAAAGGATACATTCATGTTTCATTCAAACTGGATGAAAAAGCGCTTCGCGTGACAGTAGAAGACAACGGCATCGGGAGAGAAAAAGCCCGGGAAAACAGTTCCCGCCGTTCGCTGAAAGAAGGAAGTGTAGGACTTCAGATCACCAAAGAACGATTAAAAGGACTTTCGTTCAGGACCAAAAAGCAAAACGAAGTGGAAATTATTGATTTATTCGATGAAAACAACCAACCGAAGGGAACTTTGGTTAACTTGTACTTTGAATTATAACTACTAATCTGTTATGAAACTACGCGCCATTATTGTTGACGATGAAAAACACGGGTTGGAAACAACTTCCATTCTTATTGAGAAATTCTGTACGGATGTGGAAATCGTTGCTCAAATCTCGTCGCCGCTGGATGCCATTGATATTATTAATAGAGAAGAACCCGATTTGCTTTTCCTGGATATTTCCATGCCGCAGTTAAACGGTTTCGAATTATTGAGCGTACTCACTTATAAAGATGCCGAAGTAATCTTTACTACCGCTTACGACGAATATGCATTGGAAGGATTCAAGCATGGAGCCGTTCATTATCTGGTAAAACCGATAGAAGCAGAAGATTTAGTAGAAAGCGTAAGCCGGGTACGCAAACGTTTGGCAGAAAATAAAACAACGCCCGTTCCATTATCACAGCTGGGATTAAAACCAAAAATTCCGATTTCTTCACTCAATGGAGTAGAATTGGTAGAAGTAGAACAAATCATTCGCTGCGAATCGGACGGGAATTATACAACGATCGTACTTCCGCAGCGGAAAATTACCGTTTCTAAAACACTGAAAGAAATTGAACGTCAGTTAACTGATTTTCCATATTTTTTCCGCCTGCATAACTCACATTTGGTGAACCTCAATCACATTGCCAGGTATATTCGCGGAGAAGGCGGCTCGGTTATTCTGACGAACCAGGAAGAAATTGGTGTTTCCAGAAGCAAGAAGACAGAGTTGCTGGAAGTATTGGGAATCAACTAATACACTCAAAACCGTAAATCACACAACAAAAACACTAAGATGTTAATAACTGGGGTTTTCTGAAAAGAACTCCCGTATATTTGTGTTTAGAATTAAGCGAAATTATGAAAACAATAGCTACATTATTACTTGTGTTTTGTATCACAACAGGTTTGGATGCCCAGGAAATTCTGAAAACCATTGGAAAAGGAGCTAAGAACAAAGTGGAGCAGCAGGATTTCAATACAACGAGATCTAATAAAGAGAAATCGAACTTACAACGAAGTAAAGAAGCAAGTCCGCCACCTCCTGCACCGGCATCAGAAGCACCGGCAGAAACAGATTCTAATGCTGTTGAGCCAACTTCAGCTTCCGGAGATTTAAACTACAGGGAATCGTATACGTTTGAAGGAACAATGACTTACGAAATCGAAGATTTGAAAAAGGCTAAGAAGAGCAACATGACTTACCGTTATGCGAACGGTGCTATTTGTACTGAAATGCCTGAAACGAACTCGTGTTCTATTTACGACTACGAAAATGAAAGCATGATTATGTTTGATGAAAAAGCAATGTCGGCAACTGTTATGTCGGCTTCGTTTATGGATAAAACAACGGCAAAAGCAGCTGAAAACCATGCTGAAAAAGTTGGGAAAACAACCATCTCAAAAACCGGGAAGACAAAACAAATCTTAGGATACAATTGCGATAATTACCTTTCAACAAGTGAAGACGGAAGTAAAACCGATTTTTGGGTTACTACCGAATTAACAGTGGATAACACGAAAATGATTGAATCGCTTACTAAAAACATGAATGTTGGAACTGAAGTAGAAGGAGATTACCCGGCTTCAGGAATTATGATGGAGTTTACCGGATATGATAAGAAAGGTACCGCGGAAACTCACATGATTATGACAGCTTATGACAAAACAACATTCACGAAAGCATTGGCAGGTTACCGGGTAACGAAACTGGCTTTCTAAAGCTATCTGGCATGGCGAATCAAGTGTTCTTGCATCCCGCAGACGTGCACGGAAGAGCGCAGAGGATAAGGGTGTGATAAATATCAGATCGCAGAAGAGGTAATCTGTCTAAAGACAGATGGCTAAACTACTTTAGCGTACTTTTAAACCAAGAACTCATGACATGTTTAAACTTCTGTGTTCCTTTGAGCACGTCCGCGGGAAATTCAGAAATATGCTTAATAAGCAAGCGTGTTACTTAAAGTCACATGTGTTTAAATCAAATGAAATCAAACGGATCTGCATAACAGTATTCGTAACCCAAAGAAATTGAAAGGTCTGATCGGATAATTTTTCCGGTCGGGCCTTTTTCAAATAACGGTGGATCAATGTCAAGTTCATTTGCCATCCAGGTATAATAGTCTCCTTTTTTCGGATGATTCGGAGCGCAGGCATTCAGCAAGTTTACCGGAATCTTTTCTTCAATAGCGAAAGTGATAATGCCTACAACATCTTTAAGATGAATCAGGTTCACAGTTTCCTCCGAATTGTAGGTTTTTCCTGAAGCTGACATGCTTCGAACCGGAAATCGATTCCCGCCAACCAGACCCGCAAAACGAATGATGGTTAAGCTATCCTGCCATTTTGTTCTGAGTGTATTTTCCGTTTCCAGGTGTTTAGTCGGATAGGAAGAAAGATCTTCATTTTCATCAAAACTCCGGTTTTCGTTCGGGTAAATCCCGGTTGTACTGGTGAAAATGAATTTACACTTGTCGTTGGCTGAAGCTGCAGCTTCAAAACATATTTCAGCATGACTTTTACTTCCTGTTCTTGGAGGAGGAAAAGCAAAGACAATGTAATCTGCCTGTGAGATTGTTTTCTTGTATGCTTCCGTTTGATCTTCACTTTGGAAAACTGCAATATCAGCTGAAAGAATGGGAGCGTTGGTTCTGTAAGTAACAGAAACTTCATTTCCCAGAGAATGCAGGTGTTCAGCCAAGGGAGTGCCTATCCATCCGGAACCTATGATTGTGATTTTCATTTTTAGTTATCTCCGAGTTTATTGAGCTGCTGGTTTTGAACCAATGATTTCATCTGAGTAATTGCAATTTTATTCAGTTGAATAAGTCTTTCATTCTGAGGAATACTTTGTGCGATGAGCATAGCATTGATGCTTTCCAAATTTGACAACACTACCAATTGTTGTATAGTAGCAAGATCTCTAACATTTCCCTTTTCATTCGGGTTTGCATCTCGCCATTCTTTTGCGGTCATCCCGAAAAGTGCCATATTCAAAACATCTGCCTCCGTAGCATAAACCAGCGATGTTTGATTCTTATGCAATTCTTTCGGAATGAGGTTTTCTTTGATCGCATCCGTATGAATTTTATAGTTGATTTTGGCTAACATTCGTTGAAAGTTCCAGTTGAGATTTAAACGCTCGGTTTCTTCTGTTTTAAGTCGCTGAAATTCTTTAATCAGATATAATTTAAACTCTGCGCTAATCGCTGAACCAAATTCGAAAGCAATATCCTTGTGAGCATAGGTTCCCCCGTATCGTCCTGCTTTTGAAAAAATTCCGATAGCGCCTGTTTTCTCTACCCATTGGGAAGGGCTTAATACAAAAGAAGGAAGACCAGCTTGGGCTTTAAAGTGGTCGAATTCGACCACTTTAAAATCCGGATTATATATTTTCTCCCACGTGCCTAAGAATTCGAGAGTTGATCTGGTTCTGATCCAATTTTTTATGATATCTGCGGCTCGACTTGAGTCTGATTTAGCTTGTGCCATATCCGTAATACATATGTAATCATCTCCATTGAAGGACGTTATTGAAACTGTAATATTCTGTACTGAAATTATTTTACTCTTTCCCATTCGAATCAAGCGTTTGTCTCAGATTGTGATTTTTGGATCTGTCGAATTCTGAGTTGATATCCAAGTTAGTAAAATGTTTTATTACACTTGATTTTTATTTTACTTTCTCGATTTCTGATTGAATGATCCAATTAGGAATAAAACCTTTCCGTTACTATTTTTGCAGCATGCAGAATACATACTCGAAATGGTTCATTCGCTTGAACTGGATTGCACTCGTACTCATCTTCGCGGTGATTATTGCGGGAAGCGTAGTTCGTACCTCCGGAAGCGGAATGGGATGTCCGGATTGGCCGAAGTGTTTCGGTTCATGGATTCCGCCAACTTCCGCGAAACAATTACCTGCCGATTACAAGGAAGTATACGGTGCTCAGCGTATAAAGAAGGTAGAGAAATTTGCCAAATTCCTGAGCTCTTTGGGAATGAAAGAAACAGCTGAACGAATAAGAAAAGACCCAAGTGTTTACGAAGAATTGCCATTCAATGCCGGGAAAACCTGGACAGAATATTTCAATCGTTTAGCCGGGTTCTTAGCCGGGAATGTTGTCCTGATTGTTTTCATCTGGACATTGATCAAATACCGCAGAAGACGAAGAATGGTTTTGCTGAGCCTGGCAACATTGGTTACGATCAGTTTGAATGGCTGGTTCGGATCGATAGTTGTTGCAACAAACCTGGTTCCCTGGACAATTACCGTACACATGTTTCTTGCGTTATTAGTTGTTGTATTACAATTAATGCTGCTCAGAAGAATTGTCCCGAAATACGAGAAAACACTGAATCTGCCTGTTGCCATGAAATGGCTGATTGGGATTATACTTCTGATTACAACCTACCAGATGTTCCTGGGAACTCAGGTACGTGAATCAATTGACGAAATGACGAAACAGGGAATCGGAAGAGAATCGTGGTCGAATAATTTTGACTGGGGATTCTTCATTCACCGAACATTCTCCTGGCTGGTTTTGGGATTGATATTATTCCTCGGATTTTTGAATCACAAAACAGAAAAACTTCCTGCCATTTATTGGGCTATAGGCTGCCTGGCTTTGGAATTGATCGGCGGAATATTATTGGCTTATGCCGATATGCCTGGCTTGGTCCAGGTAAGTCATTTATTCTTCGCAACAGTATTGTTCGGGATTTTAACAATGTTGTTTTTACGCATGTATCGCGTTGGTGGTAAGCGTACTAGTTCCATTTTATCGAATTAATTCAAACGGATTTCGTTTTCCTGCGATTTCATTTTCAAAGGAAATGCTATATTTGCAAACTGTTTTTCCGGAAGGCTTCCACTTTCAGGAAGAACATGGTCTTTAGCTTTCCCGAGTAATCGGGTAAGTTAAGGTTCCGGTCCTATAGCTCATTCGGTTAGAGCAACTGACTCATAATCAGTAGGTGCTTGGTTCGATTCCAAGTGGGACCACGAGAGAAAAGCTCAATCGTAAGGTTGAGCTTTTTTCGTTATCTTGAAGTATGTTTTGTTACATCCTATACAGTGCTACTATTGACAAATATTATGTTGGGATAACTACCGATGGTATTGAAGAAAGACTTTTGATTCATAATTCGTCAGGTT
>CAMLIF010000020.1 GCA_946479985.1 uncultured Flavobacteriales bacterium | reverse complement strand
CCCAGTCCGTTGCCGGCGCTCTTCTCGTCCAGCCGCACATAGCGCTGGAACACCTCCGGATGGCAAAACGCATTATCTGTCACGCTTGGCTGCATTGTTCTCATCGCTTTAATCGCACCCCGATTAATTCGTTTAAGATCCGGGATTCTTTTTCGTTTATTAGAACAAATAAAAGCGAAAGTTCGAACGCTTTTCGGAAAAAAATCACTTCCCGCACTCCTGTTCATTGGTATACTCAACGGATTTCTCCCATGCGGCTTACTATACGCAGCTATTGCCGGTGCTATTGCAAGTGGAGCAGCAATAAAAGGCGCAGCTTTTATGGCCGTTTTTGGCATTGGCACCCTTCCCGCCATGTTCACCATTACACTGATAAAAGATTATCTGAGTTTCAGATTCCGGGAACGAATTCGGTTTGCAGTTCCTGTTTTTGTCGGGGTCATGGCCGTGATGCTCATTCTGCGAGGAATGAACCTGGGAATTCCATATTTAAGTCCGTCTATAAAAACAGAAAAAGGCATGTGTCAGCACTCGTGCTGTCCTAAATAGGAAATATTCAACTTTAATATTATAGATATGTTCATTCGTCAGTTTTACACTTCCTGTTTGGCTCAGGCATCTTACTATATTGAATCTGAAGGTCAGGCAGCAATTATTGACCCGCTAAGAGATGTGGATGCCTATATTGATCTTGCAAAAGCAAGAAACGCTGCCATTCGCTATGTGTTCATTACACATTTTCATGCAGATTTTGTTTCCGGGCACCTTGAACTGGCACACAAAACAGGAGCAACAATTGTTTTTGGTCCGGATGCCAAACCAAATTATCCGGCACTAATTGCCTTTGACGGCAAACTGCTTCCTCTGGGCGAATGCGTTGTGAAAGTTATTCATACACCCGGGCATACGATAGAGTCGGCCTGTTTTTTACTGTACGATGAGAACAAAGAACCTTCAGCACTTTTTTCCGGAGACACCTTGTTTATCGGTGATGTTGGAAGACCGGACTTGTTGAGCGGAAACCTGAATGCAGTTGAGCTCGGTGCCATGCTTTTTCAATCAATTGAACTGAAGCTAAAGCCACTTCCCGACAGCGTTATGCTTTATCCCGGGCATGGAGCCGGATCTGCCTGCGGAAAAAATATGGGGTCGGAAACTATTGCGTTACTCGGTGAACAAAAAAAGAACAATGTTTGCCTGCAAATGGATAAAGACACCTTTATACAATATGTCACCTCTGACCAGCCATTGGCACCTTCCTACTTTTTTAAAGATGCTTCTATCAATAAATCTGGCTATCCCGATTTATCAACAGTTTTAAACAAAAGTATCAGAGCGCTCAATCCTGATGAATTCAAAAAGCAACTAGACTCAGGTGCAGCAATTCTGGACACCACAACGATAAAAGGAAGTAGTCATACCATCATTCAAAACGCGCTGTACATTGGTTTGAACGGGCAATATGCTGTTTGGGCAGGGACTTTGATTGATTTTGAACAGCCCTTGTTACTGGTTTGTGATCCTGGTACTGAAAAAGAAGTTATTACACGATTGGCACGAATCGGGTTTGATAAATGTATAGGATATCTAAAAGGCGGAACAGCAGCCTGGAAGACGTTTGGAGGATCCACAGACACACTTGAAACACTTGATGTAAACGAGGAGACTTTTCAAAAAATTCAAACTAATGAACTAACCTTGCTGGATATTAGACGAAAGAATGAACTGGAAGAAATTAACAATAGTTCAACAGTATATATTCCATTAGAGAGTTTAAAAGAACATATTTCTTCCTTGAATCCCGATAAAAGTTATGCCGTGATGTGTGCAGGAGGCTACAGATCTCTCATAGCTGTATCTCTTTTGCTAAAAGCCGGTTTCCGCAGCGTTTATTCTTTAAACGGTGGTGCTTCGGCAGTTAAAACAAACAACTTTCAACATTTAATTGAAAATTAATTATGGTTCTGCGAATTACAAAAGAATTCAGATTTGAGATGGCCCATGCCTTGCTTGATTATGATGGTCCTTGTAAAAACATTCACGGACATTCATACCGCCTGCTGGTTACATTAAAAGGTCGTATAATCAGCGAAAACAACTCAAAAAAAGGGATGGTATTCGATTTTTCAGATTTAAAAAGAATTGTTCAGGAACATATCATTCAAAAATTCGACCATGCACTTGTCCTTAATAAAAACTCCTCTGAAAGCCTTTTAGATATGCTAAAGCATCAACAGTTGATAACCGTAGATTTTCAGCCTACTTGTGAGAATTTGTGTGCGTACTTTGCTTTACAATTGCAAATTCACTTACCCGCTTCAGTGGAACTGCATCATGTAAAATTGTATGAAACAGCCAGTTCATCAGCAGAATGGTTTAAGGAAGACAATTAGCATTCATGAATATGAAAGATCTGATAAAAAAATATAATACCGCTGCTCCAAGATATACGAGCTATCCGACCGTTCCGTTTTGGACCAACACTCCAAGTCAGTTTCAATGGGAAAAGATCATTCAAAAAACCTTTTCCCACAGTAATTTATCTGAAGGAATCAGCTTATATATTCATCTTCCCTTTTGTGAAAGTTTATGTACTTATTGTGGGTGTAATACACGAATTACGGTAAATCATCAGGTAGAATTGCCTTATGTAACAGCAGTTTTAAGCGAATGGTCAATGTACCTTCGTTTAATGGACAGCCCTCCCCGAATAAAAGAAATTCATTTGGGTGGCGGAACACCAACGTTCTTCAGTCCGGAACATCTGAAACAACTCCTTACAACCATACTTTCATCCGCAACATTATGCTCAGATCCGGTATTAAGTTTTGAGGGACATCCCGACAATACCCGCGCAGAGCATTTGCACACGCTTCGTGAAATTGGTTTCACACGTATCAGCCTGGGAATTCAGGATTTTGATCCGGTTGTTCAGCAAGCCATTCACAGAAAACAAAGTGTTGAGCAAGTAGAAAAAATCACCTTTCTTGCACGTGAAGCCGGATATAATTCTATCAATTACGATTTGATATATGGTTTACCCCATCAAACTGCAGCCAGTATACATACCACTATCCGGGAAGTGATTCAACTGCGGCCGGATAGAATTGCCTTCTATAGTTATGCTCACGTTCCCTGGATGAAACCGGGACAGCGTTCGTTTTCAGAAAAAGATCTGCCTTCTGCCGAATTGAAGCGTGAACTTTATGAAATTGGTCGCAGTGCATTTGAGAAAGCCGGTTATATAGAAATTGGTATGGACCATTTTGCGCTTCCGGATGATGAATTATCTATTGCGCTTAAAAACGGTACACTTCACCGGAATTTCATGGGATATTCTGCTACTAAAACAGAATTGCTGATTGGACTTGGGGTTTCATCTATTAGTGACGCCTGGTTCGGGTTTGTCCAAAACGAAAAAAAACTGGAAGATTATTACAAACGGATTTTACATGGAGAACTTCCATTCTTTAAAGGTCATATACTAAATGAAACTGATTTGATCTTGCGTAAACATATTCTCTCAATTATGTGCAGGTTGAAAACAAGTTGGGAAAACAGCCGGGATCAATTTGCAGAATTAGAACAAACCAAAGAAAAACTAAGAGAATTTGAGCTTGACGGATTGATTAAACTGAATGCTTTTGACCTGGTTGTAACGCAAAAGGGAAAACAATTTCTTCGCAACATTTGTATGGCATTCGATGTACGATTGGCTGAAAATCAGCCAACACAGCCCATTTTCAGCCAGGCGGTTTAGTTCAAATGACAAAATTCATGTCTCTTTATGATCTCGCTCATAAAAATCGAGCGTTCAACCAGGTAGCTTTGATTCAAATTAATAGCTATGGACACTCTTGTACAATATCACGAAATAGCGGCTGTAACAATAACCCGGCTTTTCCTGGGGTTTCTCTTTTTCTTTCAGGGATACGACGCCGTCTTGAAAATAGGCTTGTCAAAAGTACAGAATACTTTCCGCGATGGTTTTGCCGGTAAACCAATACCATTATTTCTAATTGATTTTGCTTCCTGGTATACCTCTTTGTCTGCACTGATTGGAGGAATATTCCTTACCCTCGGTTTGTTCGAAACGCTTGCACTCTTCATTTTAGGTGTCAATCTTCTTATTGCCGGAATAGGTTTCGGAATAACAAACCCGCTTTGGGATGTTCGAAATGTATTCCCAAGACTTATACTTCTGCTAATATTGCTTTTTACCCCTGCACACTGGAATCAGTGGACATTAGACAAATTATTCTTTAATATTTAAAATAAAATCATGGGAACTTTAGCACATCAAAAACAAACAATACAGGTACAAACCAATCGGAAATTTGAATTGTTTTCTGACGAAAAATGGAAACAAATAGAAATGTTCCGTTTTGGAATCGGACCTATGGTTCTAATTGCCATAGCGTGCATTGGTGGTTTATGCGCCGCTTTTGGAGCAAAAGACAGTGCCTTTCAACTAGGCCTAACTGTATTTCCAACAATTATCTGTCTCGGACTGATTATCTCTGTTGCACCAATGAAATACGTAGTATATCTTGGAATAGCATCGGTAATAATCGACTTAGCAGTATATCTTTTCTAATGAAACGTATATGCAAATAGAGATCACTAATGAATACAGCATCTCAGAAATAAAAGATGAATTTAATAAGGTTTTTCCCTTTCTTAAATTGGAATTCTTTATTAAACCACGTTGTCCGGGTCAGGTTTCAGACATGAAACTCAAAGTTTCAACTCAAAAAAAAATAGCTGATTACAGACTAAAAAAGAATGAAAAGCCCTTCATTATATCATCTGGAATGACGGTTGCGGACCTGGAAAAAACTTTTCATGATGAATTCGAATTAGGGATTCAGATATTCAGGAAATCCGGTGGTATGTGGCTCGAAACGTTATTAACAGAGAACTGGACGCTATATGAACAAAACAAGCAGGGCGAATTACTGAAGGAAAGTTCTTCAGATTCGTTCTCAGATCCGGATTAATTTTAATCTGAAGTAAGAGCCCGGAAAGAGTTACCCGGGCTTTTTATTTACTCTGTTCTGTATAAGTCGGCAAGTTTCTTTGGTGCTGCATTACAATATGAACAGCGTATTGCATCGGCTAAAGTATCTTCGTTCACTCTTGCCAGATCAATCATTGTCCAGCCGCTTTGTCCCCATTTTCCGGAAGCCGGATAAATAACAGATCCATCGAATGCCATAAAGGCACTTTGTTCTTCGGGTGTGAGTTTTACAGTCCCGGTTGCATTGCGTTCATCCATTGTAAAGAAGATTTTCTTCTTAACCCGAAAAGACCGTTTTTCAAAATGAGGTGATTCTTCGACCTGTTCGAATGTAGAAATGTACGCTGCTACTTCTTCTGTTTTCATACTGGTTATTCTACAAGATTATCCATGATTTTCCTGCGATAGGCTTCCAGTAAGCGAGCTTTGGAATAATATCCAATTACCTGGTCATTTTCTATTACTGGAAGAAAATTCAGCTTAGATCGTTCAAACATGTCCATCGCATAATCGGCTGTACTTCCCGGCTGAAGGGCAAAACGAACGTGTTGCATAATCAGGTCCAGTGTTCTGTCAGGATCCCTGGTATAGATATTCAACAAGTCGGGGAGATCATCAAGATAAATCATTCCGATCAGGTTTCCATTTTCCGATACAACGGGGAAAACTGCCTGCGGAGATGTTTGTACTGTCTGAAAAAGGTCCGTTACGGTATTTATTGGACTAAGAACAACAACAATTTCTTCCAGAAGCTGTTTTGAATCTATAGAGGAAAGAACATGGCGGTCTTTATCAGCACGAACAACGTGTCCTTCGTCTGCTAGCTTCACAATGTCCATTGAATGCGTGACATATCGTTTTGAAATCGCAAAGCTCAGCGAACTTACGATCATTAACGGAATCATTAGTCCATACCCGCCGGTTATTTCAGCAATTAAGAACATAGCAGTAAGCGGGGCGTGAAAAAGACCACTCAGTACACCGGCCATACCGACCATCGTGAAATTGGTAACAGGCAAAGCTCCGGTTAATCCGGTTAAATTCCAGCCATAGGAAAAGGCAAACCCGGTATAACTTCCAACAAACAGCGACGGGGCAAAGTTCCCTCCATTTCCACCTGAACCAAGTGTTAAGCCGGTTGCAACTGCTTTCACAAAAACAACTATCCCCAATAAGCAAAGCAGGAAAATAGGACTTTCTAAGCCCTGAAAGAGCAGACTCTTCCCCATATTTCCCATTTTATCTTTTGTCAATGCACGGATTCCGTCGTAACCTTCACCGAAAAGCGGAGGAAAAATCACAATCAGTGCTGCCAATGCCAGCGCTCCCAAAAATGCTTTTTGATATGGCCCCCATTTCAATTCTTCAAACCAGTGTTCTATTCTGTTGAACATCCTGGAATGATAAACAGAGATTAAACCGGTTAACATTCCAAGGACGATGTAAAACGGAACATTTGCAATTTCGAAAGCCGTCATTGATTTAAAATGAAGAAGAATACTCTCGTTCAATACTGCCCCAGAAAGCAATGCTCCTGAAGCCGCAGCAAGCATTAGCGGAATAAAGGCTGTAATTCCCATATCTGCCAGCAAAACTTCCATTGTAAATAAAACGCCGGCTATTGGAGCGTTAAACGCCGCAGCAATTCCGGCGGCAACACCACATGCCAGAAGCAATGTTCTTTCTTTCGAACTTAACAAATAGGTTCGTGCATAATTAGATCCGAAAGCAGCACCTGTTATGGCAACCGGGCTTTCCAATCCGGCAGAACCACCCAAACCAACAGTAAAAGAAGATGTAATTATTTGCGCATACATCTGCGCTCGCGGCATAATACTCGATTGCTTATTTATAGCATAAATGATTCGCCAGGTCCCCTTCTCTAATTTATTGCCAAGTATTCGCCTTGTAATCCAAAGCGTTGTAATAATTCCTATAATCGGTAAAAACACTTCGAGATATGTAAAGTGTAATTTTTCATTGATGTAATGCATGAACAGCAATACCGAATGGGCAAATACCTTCAAAACAATAACTGCCAATGCAGACGAAAGCCCAACAATAACGCTGGAAAGCAACAGAAACTGTCGGGGAGATAATTTATTACGCAGGAAAAAAATTCCTCCGTGTAAAGACTTCATGATCGAATCGAGCATGTTCAAAGTTACAATTTCAATCTTAACCAGCAGGCATTCAAAATTCGAAATTACCGAACAAAGACAAATTCTTCCGCGGTACTTTGTTTTTCATCGTAGGAATAACCATCTGCATTGAACCCTTTCAAATCTTCAGCAATTTCACATTTTTCCTGTATAATATAACGGGTCATTGTGCCACGTGCATGTTTCGCATATGTCATCACAACCTTGTATTCGCCATTCTTAAACTCTTTAAAAACAGGAGTTACCACCTGTTGTTTTATAGATTTCCACAAAATGGCTTTCGCGTATTCATTACTTGCCAAATTCACAATTACTTCTTGTTTTGCCGTTTCTTTCAGCAAAGATTTCGTCAGTTTATCACCCCAAAAGGCATACAGGTTTTTAATTTTATCATTCACCTCCAGTTTTGTTCCCATTTCCAGGCGATACGGATACATTAAGTCGAATGGTTTCAGTAAGCCATACATTCCGGAAAGAATCCGCAATTGCTTCTGAGCACGCTGCATTTCGCTTTCAGATAACGAAGCAAAATCCAATCCGCGGTATACTTCACCGGTGAATAAAAATCCAGCTGGTCTGACCTCTTCAGTCGGTTCAGCCGACAAATACCAGTTTTTATAACGCGACACATTTAAATCAGCAATATCGGCTGAAATATGCATGAGATCCATCAACTGTTTCGGCTTGAATTTCTTGAGTTTTGTCACTAGTTTGTTGGCTTCTTTCGCAAAAACAGGCTGTGTGAAATTCAGTGAATCAAACACACATGATTCGTTAATGGACTTTGCCGGTGAAATGAGGATTTTCATATTATCTGTTTGATCGGTGAAGTTACGAAGATTGAAGATATGTGGTTTTTTGTTGGTGAAAAATCTCAAGGCACATCTGTAAGTCCCATGAAATGGAGAGTTTTCGTAATATAGCGAATTAGAAATTTCTCTAATTACTGAATTTGATAATTCGGGATTTTTCCAATTAGAGAATTCGAAATTTATTGGTTTCCATAATTCTCGAAATCAACTTTTTGACTATCTTATATAGGAAAGTTCAAAATTATTTAACTAAATCAAAGAAAATATGGGAGCAAGAAAAGATGCGGATTATTCCTACGAGGAACTGTTAATAGCCCAAATATGCAACGCATTGGCACATCCAGCAAGAGCTAAAATGATCCTGAAACTATTAAACAATGGGACATTTAGAAACACTGATCTTGCAAAACTATTGAAACTATCTACGTCAACCATTCACAATCATGTGTACAGATTGAAACATGCAGATTTGATTCATCTGGAATATGCAGAAAACGCCTATTATGTAACGCTAAAACCTGATAGCATTGATCTTCTGAAATTGATGCTGAAGTAATTGACCCTACTTCAACCCAAAATGTTTCTCAGCTTCATCTACGATCTGGCCGCCAATTGCCAGACAAGCTGTTGCCGCAGGAGACGGAGCATTCAAAACATGAACCGAGTTGGCATGAAATTCAAAACGAAAATCGTCGCGGGTATCGCCATCCTGTGCCAAAAGCATAGCTCTAACTCCTGCTCTGCCGGGATGAATGTCTTCCATAGTCAAACTTGGAATCATACGCTGTAGTGTTTTCAGGAACAAACGTTTTGAAAATGCGCGACGGTATTCATCAATCCCAAATCGCATATTTTGGAAGAATAAGTTCCATGTTCCACGATAAGAAAGCGCATCAACGGTATCACGGAAAGAGAAATCCGTTTTCTTGTATCCTTCCCGTTTAAATGTGAATACCGCATTCGGACCGCATTCTATTTCTCCATTCGTCATTCGTGTAAAGTGAACTCCCAGGAAAGGGAAGTCAGGATTCGGAACAGGATAAATCAGATTTTTAACTTTATGTTTTGCTTCTTCTGTCAATTCGTAGTAGTCGCCCCGGAAGCCAACTACTTTTTCTTTCAGTTTGACACCATCTTTTTTCGCCAGGCGATCGGCCTGTAAACCGCCACAGAAGATCAAAAACTTAGCCTCGATGTTCTCTTTATTGGTGATAACAGTTGTTTTTTCTTCGGTCCGTTCGATACCAATTACTTCGTAGCCCAGTTTCATGGCACTTTTTGACTGCATCGACAGTGCAATTTCAGCCATTTTTTCGGTTGCACCTCTGAAATCAATAATTCCGGTACACGGAACCCAAATTCCACCGATACTTTCCACGTAAGGTTCAATTTCCTTTACGCGTTTCGCATCAATCATTTCAATTCCTTCGGTATTATTCTCCAATCCGTTCTGAAAAATTTTGTCCATGTGAGGAAGCTCAGCTTCATTCACAGCAACAACCACTTTTCCGCATACATCGTGTGCAATGTGATGTTCTTTAGCAAAAGCAACCAATTCATGCCGGCCGGCAACACAATTCTTTGCTTTCAGAGATCCCGGTTTATAGTACAATCCTGAGTGTATTACTCCCGAATTATTCCCGGTTTGATGGTTTGCCAATCCATTCTCCTTCTCAATTAAAACGATTGAAAGATCGGGGTATCTGCTTTGAAACTTATAAAAGGTTGCCGCTCCTACAATTCCTCCACCAATAATTGCTACATCGTAAGCCATTTCTCTTTTTTTGGCAAAAATACCAATATTCAACTCGCAGCAGCAGTTTGAATCCTTATTAATTTCAGAAACCTGTCACTTTCTTACTATGAAAGCTGATAAATTGCAGTTAAACGAATTTCTGCTTAACTTCACGGTACAACAAAACTCGATTAAACAACCCTTATGCATCATATTCTAATTCGACCAATTGAACTTCAGGACAATAAGGAAATTGCTGAATTAATCCGAAATGTACTCACCGAATTTGATGCAAACAAGCCAGGAACCGTTTTCACTGATCCAACAACCGATCATCTCTATGAACTGTTCAGAACGCCAAAATCGTATTACAATATTGCAGTTGTAAATAATAAAATTGTAGGCGGATGCGGTATTTTTCCAACCAAAGGAATGCCCGACGGATGTACCGAACTCGTAAAACTGTATGTCGCCACTTCTATGAGAGGAACAGGAATTGGAAAACGATTGATGGAATTGTGCTTTGAGCAGGCGATAGATGAAGGCTACACTGAAATTTATCTGGAAACACTTCCCGAGCTGCACGTAGCAGTTGGTTTATATGAGCAACTTGGATTTAAATACCTGGATAAACCTTACGGTGATTCAGGGCATTTTGCCTGTGATCTGTGGATGGCGAAACCCCTCATAAATTGAAAATTGAAAAGGTCTTTCAGTAACAAGAAACCAACTCAACATTCACAATAGAAGCTCTGCTACTTTTACATTTTCAATTTTGGAATTTTCAATTAATAAAAAAGCCCCGCTCACTTTCGCGAACAGGGCTAATACCAAAAGGATTAATTACAATCCGTTCAATTCAGTTACAAAGTATACTCCTTTATCTTCCATTGCCTGGTAAATTGCAGGATAATCTTTTTTCGTTTTTGCCTGGTGAATTTTAGCCAACACATCGTCACCGAAAGTCAATGCTTCTTCAATCAATTTCTCTGTTGACTCAGTCTTGGATTCATCATATAACTGAACTGAAAAACATTCATCAAGAACGTCGATAATCATTCCGTTCAATGCTTTTTTAATGGTGCGCTTACTTGCCATATTCTATTTAATTTTTGACAAAGGTAAGGAAATAATAAATTAGCCTGTTGTTTCTACTTCCCGATTAAACATTCAATCGGTAAAACTCATGAGCTGCAACGCCCAATTAGTCGAAAACACCAACAAAACCAACGATTTTTCTTCTTAACTTAGCACAATGCATTATGCAATTATTGATGTTGAGACCACGGGTGGATCAACCAAACAGTCGAAAATAACAGAACTAGCGGTATATAAACACGATGGCGAAAAAGTCATTGATTCGTTTATCACTCTGGTGAACCCTGAAATTCCGATTCCGGAGTTTATTTCACGACTAACCGGTATCAACGACAAAATGGTGAAAGATGCACCCAAATTCTTCGAAATAGCTAAGCATTTTATTGAATTTACCGAAGACTGCGTTTTTGTTGCGCACAATGTTGCTTTCGATTACGGAATGATTCGTTCCGAATTTAAAACACTCGGTTTTGACTACCGCAGACAACACCTCTGTACGGTTCGCGCCGCACGGTATGTAATTCCGGGTTATCTTTCCTACAGTCTCGGAAAACTAACCAGAGAGCTTGGTATTTCAATTAATGGCCGGCACCGTGCAGGCGGAGATGCAGAAGCAACTGCCGAGCTGTTCACTTTACTGATTGAAAAAGATGCTAAAGGACTCGCAACATTTATCCAGGAAGATATTAATCCGAAAATGCTGCATCCGAACCTCGATTTGGAGGAACTGGAAGAAATACCGAATAAGCCGGGAATCTATAAGTTTTACAATGATGTAAACCAGTTAATCTACATTGGTAAAAGTAAGCACATCCGGAAACGGATAGATCAGCATCTGAAGAACAGTAAAACAATGAAAGGCGAAACTATGCGCCAGGAAATTGCACGAATTGAGTTCGAATTAACCGGATCTGAATTAATTGCCCTGCTTTACGAATCGGAACTTATAAAAGCACATAAACCACTCTATAACCGTGCGCTTCGCAAAAGCAATTTCTCTTACGGATTATTCTATTTCGAAGACGGACATGGCTATAAACAGCTATTCGTTGACCGACTTACTAAAAACAGCTTGCTTCCCCTTACAACTTTCAGCAGTAAACGCGAAGCAACAGATTATATTCACTTGTTGAATGCAAATCACCATTTATGCCTCAAGCTCTGCGGAATTGAAAAATCGTTCAGTTCGTGCTTCGGTTACCAGGTAAAGAAATGTTTTGGTGCCTGTGTGCAGGAAGAAACGCCTGAGAGCTATAACGAACGTATTAAGCAAATTATTCAGAATTTAACCTTTGACGACGAAGCATTTTTTATCGTTGAACCCGGAAGGGAAAAAAGCGAGAAATCGGTAGTTTGGATTGAAAACGGCTCTTACCGTGGTTTTGGTTTCGTTCCGTTCTTCATTTTCAAAAAATCAACAGAACAATGGAAACGTTTTATTGATCTCAGACCGGAAGACAAAGACACGCGCACCATTTTGCGTTATTTCCTGCGCAAGCATCCTGATTTGGCCAAGAAAAGGCTATAACAGTAAGCATTTGACATATATATACGTAGCCGAGAATCCCCGATCCTGCGCAAGGCTTTTTCAACAAAAAGAACAAACAAAAAAAGGTTGTCCAAAATGAACAACCTTTTCTATATTGAATTTTATAAATTCTCAACTATCAGTAGTCATATTAAGACTACTTCTTCTTATCACCTTTAGTTTTGAAGGTTTTCGTGAAGTCAATCAGAATTGGTGTTGCAACACACAATGATGAGTATGTCCCGATAACAACCCCGATCAATAGAGCGAACAAGAATCCTTTGATTGCCGGTCCACCGAAGATGAACATGATCAACAATACAACGAATAAGATCATGGATGTATTGAATGTACGACTCAACGTTTTGTTCAATGCCTCATTGATTACTCCTTTCGCTTCATGCTGTCCTTTATCGAAATTCAAGCTCTCACGGATCCTATCGAATACAATGACGGTATCATTCATGGAGTAACCGATGACTGTTAGAATTGCAGCAATGAACGCCTGGTTGATATCCATGTTGAACGGAAGAATACCGTGTAACAAAGAGAATACCGAAAGAACCACTAAAACGTCATGCGCCAATCCGATGATCGCACCCAAAGAGTACTGCCATTGTCCGAATCGGATGAAGATATATAGGAAGATAGCAAGCAATGCCAATGAAATTGCTTTCACGGCTGAAGTCCACAACTCATCAGAAACAGAAGCAGAAATCATTCGGAAGTTGGTGATTTTATATTCACCGATATCAGCTTTCATTTTATCCAAACCTTCCTTCAATTTTTCTTCAACCAATGGTGTAGCACCATCGTCGGAAAGCATGAAGTTTGTTGTAATCTCTAAATTGTAATCGTTCGATTTTGTTTTAACCTCAACTGAAGCTGGCTCCGTTTTACCTTTCTCAATGAAAACAATAGCTAATCCTTCTTCAATCTTATCTACATCACCCGGTTTGTCGATCAATACTCCGTATGTTCTACCGCCAGTAAATTCTACTGAAGGATTCAACTTACGGGTAAGTAATGAAGCAACACCTGCGATTGTGATAAGGATAGAGAATGCGTAGAAATATTTACGTTTTCCGATCCAGTCAAAATGGAAGTTGCTGAATAAATTGTGAGTGTATTTTGTTCCGAAAGTAACATCTTTTCCTTTCTCCAATTGACTTGTGATAATCAACTTGGCAATGATAATTGCAGAGAATACAGAAGTAAAGATACCTACGATCAATGTTGTAGCGAATGATTCGATCTCTCCAGTTCCGAAGATTTTCAAAATCACAGCAACCAATAAGTGAGTCATGTTCGCATCAATGATAGAAGGCAATGCTTTCGCGTTACCAACGCGAACCGCTTCTTCAGTTGACTTACCAAGCGCTTTCTCCTCCTTAACACGTTCGAAGATGAGAATATTCGCATCGACCGCCGTACCAATTGTTAATACAATACCTGCGATACCAGCCAATGTTAAGACAGCTCCAAATGACGCTAAACATCCGAAGATCAATACTACGTTGACCAAAAGAGCAAGGTTAGCTACCAAACCTCCTTTACCGTAGTAGAAGTACATATAAATGAATACTGCAAGGAATGCAAATGCGAATGAAATTAGACCTGACGAAGAGTTTTCTGCTCCAATCGTTGGTCCAACTTTCGTTAAGTCTTTAATAACACATGGAGCAGGAAGTGCACCACCGTTCAAAATTCCGGCAAGATCCGTTGCATCTTCTGCAGAGAAACTTCCGGAAATCTGTGTAGATCCACTTGTAATTGCGCTCATTACGTTTGGTGCAGAATAAACTACATTATCCATCGTAATTGCAACTATTTTCCCAACGTTCTCCGACGTCATTGCTCCCCATTTCTCTTGACCGTCAAAAGTCATTTGAAGGTTTACAGTGTTTTTACGAGCCTGCTGGTCATAACCTCTGTTAGCATTTTTAATATCCGAACCACCCACTTTCGCTTTTCCGTCTTCAGGAACTTTGATAGCGTATAAGACGTAAACTTTTTCTTTTGAACGGCTTCCGTCTTCAGGTTTAGCAGACCACATAAAACGCAATCCTTTCGGAATAGAAGCTTTAATATCCGGTCTGTTGAAGATAGCATTTACTTCGTCTCTGTTTTCAGGGGCAACTTCACCAACTCCTGCAGGACTTGGTTTCAGATATTCCAATAAGCCTTTGTTTTTAGACGGACCGGCAGCTTTCGTTTTAGCCTCTGCAATTGAATCATTCTTACGTTTCGCAACGGAATCGTTTATTTTTTTCATTGCAGCCTGCTCTTCCGTACTTAAAGTTGTATCGACAGCTGTTGTTTCGAAAAGATCCGATTGATCAATTTTGATCTCACCACGCTGCGACATCATATTGATCTGAGCAAGAAACCCCTGCATTTCCTGGATCGGATATGTTTCAAAGAATTCTAGGTTCGCAGATGAAATCAATTTGGAAGCTACAGTCGCCTCGTCCTGAACACCCGGTAATTCAATATATAAACGATTTGAACCGCTTTCTTTCTGAATATTTGGCTGTGCTACACCGAATTGGTTGATACGGTTGCTCATGATCTGTTCAACACCTTCCATTGAACTTGCAACTTTATCTCTAAAGTATTGAGCTACCTCATCGTTCGAAGAATTAATTGACAATTCATTTACTTCCGTCAAATCCAGGTCACGAACTAATTTGCGGTTACCGTTTTTACGTTCGTATTGATCCATGAACACTTCGATGAAATCTCCACCTCTCGTTGTATGAATTCTATACGCTTTATCGTAAGGAATCTTAAAGTTCAAATCATCCTGGCGTTGAGCATAGCTCAAAATCAATTCAGGAACTGAAATTTCCAAAGTAACACTCATACCCCCGACTAAGTCCAAACCAAAAGCCAATGATCTGTTCTTCACTTCCGTGTAGTTGTATCCGAAACCAGGATAAACTTTAGATTCAGCTTTCTCTTTTAGAATTTCATTCATGAAAGCAGCTTTCGCCATTTCCATTCCTTCCGGACGGTTGAAATCAATTGAATCCCCTGAAGCGAGTACGAAGATGTTATTAGTTGTTTTTGCTTGTTCTTGTGCTTCTCTGGCACGGGATTGGGCTGTCTTCTCAGCTTGTTTCTCCACATCTAACGCATAGTATGTGAATGACAATTGATACAAACAAACCGCAGTTAACAAGATGGTTAGAAACCAGAAAAATCCTTTATTACGCATTTATTCTTAATTTTTTAAGCCCGCAAATATAAAAACTAGGTTTGTCAATGTCAACCCGCTTTTCACTTCACATCAAAAGATTATGAACAATTTCGGTCGAGAGCGGATCTGTTTCCATTAAAAAAGCGAGACAAAGCAGCACAATCAGCTAGTAATGAAACAGGTAGTTAAAAGAAAGAAAAACGGCTTATTTCGGCAAAGAATCGAAACTTTCAATGAATTTCATTAATTCTTGTCCGAAATTCGCCCAGGAGTACTGTTCTTTTTCAGATTTAAGGGCTTCTGAAAAAACCGGTTGAAGGTTCTCTTTGAAATATCGCTCAATTGCTTTTGCCAATAATTCGGGCGATTCCGGCTCTACAATCAGACCATTCGTTTCATGATGAACAACTTCTGCCAATCCGCCAACATTTGTTGCAATTGATGGACATTCAAAGTTCAGTGCAATTGCAGAAAGACCACTTTGAGTTGCACTCTTATAAGGAAGCACCATCACATCAGCAGCACTGAAATAGGTCGCTACTTCATTATCCGGAATGTAATCGGTAAATAAATGTACACGGTTAGCCAGGTTGTATTTTGAAATGATCTCTTCGTACTTATCAAAACTTCCATAGACTTCGCCGGCTACAATCAATTCTATTTCCGGATCAATCAGGTTCATAGCCTGCAAAAGTACGTCCAGACCTTTGTACCCGCGAATGAATCCGAAGAAAAGAAGGTACTTTTTGTTTGTGGAAAGGTTTAGTTTCTCTAATGCCGCTGAACGATCTGTTTTTTCACCAAACTGATTGTAGATCGGGTGATTGATCAAACATACTCTGGCATCGGGTTTTAGCTCCAAAAGTTCTTTTTTCACTTGTTCCGAGAGACAAATAAAGCCGTCGTGGTGCTTCAGGAAATAATTCGTGAATGTTCGGTCGAATTTGCGCTTTTCATGAGGAATCACATTGTCGAGAATTGCCAGGCGCAGACATTTTTTATTCAGCGATTTCGCTAAACGTCCTAATGCCGGACCGAAAAAAGGCATCCAAAACCTGGAAATATAAACATCGGGGTTTAATCTGTTGATTTTTCCGGCTGTTGCGAAATACGAAGCGGGATTCATGGTGTTCAGCCAACGATGCGGTTCCTGAACTGGTTTGTCGTCGGCTTGGCTTACGTATTGCGTTTTTCCCGGGAAAAGAAAGTCGGGGTATTGTTTTTTAAATGTAACAACTTCAACTTCGTTTTTCTGAGCGAGTTCCTGTCGCAGGTATTCCGTAAACTGGGCAATTCCGCCCCGGTATGGATAAGCGGCAGAAAACAATACGATTTTTAATGATTTCATTCAGTAAACTGATTTCTATTCATTTCCAAAATCAACAACATTCATATAGAGTTTTCTTCCTGACTGAATTTGAAGTGTATCGAAATTATTGATTGAACAATCAACAAATACTTTCTTTATCATTCCAACCCCTTTAGCGTATTTCTCATATTTCTCCTTATGCTGAATTAAGTTGGTGTAGTATGCTTGCTCAACCACTGTTACAGTAGAATCGAAAGACAATGCGCCAACTGTAGCCGAGTTATGAATATCTGCATAATAGCAATTGGCCTCACCCATTGTGTTGTATGCGTTTGCGTCCCACTCCTGGTATTTTGTAGGCGAGAAAACCATTTTTATGGTACGGTTATTTTCTTCAACTAATTCAGCTTTGTTTCCATTGATGAGCGTTGTCCAAATATCATTCAAAACCCAGGGACCATTGCTTGAAGGAGCAAAATAACGCTCATATCTGCGCGTAACTCTTCCTTCGTTATCCACGAATGTATCGCCAATCAAAGCTTTGATATAAAATTCAGTTGTGTCGTAATGATTTACCGCAGCATCAACATGAATATCTGTGACCTGATAAATCACAAAATGACCTTCATTTACAGGATAATAATTATAATGAAAATTAACTCCAGGATCCTTTTTACAACCGAAGGAAACAACCAGAATTACGAAAAAGAAAAGCCCAAGAAGTGTTTTCATTGTATGCAATTGTACAAAAAAAACATGAATTAGAGAAGTTTAATTTAGGAGTTAAAATAGGTTTCAACCAAATTTTCACGTGGATTGACACGGACTAGGGCAAAAGATTTATGGAATTAGCCATAAAGTGAGCATTCAGGAACTGAAATAACGTGTCTCTATAGGAGGATTCAACTGAGATTTACCAGTATTTCCCGTGAATGCACGTGCCCGAGCATGGAGAGATTGAATGCAGCCTGTAAAGTTTACTTTAACGGATCAATTCCTTTGCTTTTGCAATACGCGAGGTAATCTTCCAGGCGTTTCCCCTCTAACGGTTCGCCCCGCAAATAGAATTTCTTTCCTACTTCTTTCCCTCCGATATCATACGCATATTGATATCCATGACGAACACCGTTTACATAATTTTCTTTCATCATTGCATTTCCCGCAGGATGATTGGTCACTGCAACACCTTGTTTGATACCTTTCACGTATTTCGCCTTGCTTTTAATAACCCCTGATTCGAAATACTCAATTGCGTCTCCTTCTAAAACATCATTCACATACATTTCAGTTTTTGCAATCTTCAGCGTGCGGTCTGTGGCAATTTCAGGAACATAATAAATCGTTGTGATTCCGTTTTTGGTTCCTTTCACATAAGTTTCTTTGGTGCTTTGTCTGCCGGTTGGACCGTAATAATCCCAAATACTGTCTTTTAACTGATTTCGATAAATTCCTTTTGCGAAAACCATTCCGTTATCATGGTAGAATGTTGCAGCAGAGCGTCCCGTTTTCTCATCATGAACCACAATTCCTTTCACTTTCGCGTTCGGATAGTAATAAGTAAACGTTCCGACAGGTTTGTCGTCTTTGAATTGTCCTTTATATTCAATAGCGGTTGAATTCTGATATTTTTCAGACCATGCACCTTGCTTTTTACCGTAAACATCCTTCACATTAGGCTGTGCAAAAGATACGGTAACCGATAATAATCCAAGAAATGCAATAAGAAGTTTCATAGTTAAAGTGTTTTTATCCAATCGTATAAACAAGGAACTGTTTCATCTGCCGCAGCGTGTTTTTTCTCACCAATAAAGACAGTATACATATTCAGGCGTTTCCCGAATTCAATATCCGAATCCGAATCACCAACCAATACTGATTTACTGAATTCGATCTGCGGAAATTGCTGCTTAGCCAGTTGTGCCATTCCTGTATTTGGTTTTCTTAATTCGTTGTTTTCATTACTTAAAGCAGGAGCAAAATAGTAAGCATCTATCTTACCGTTCGTTTCTGCCAAAAGCTTATCACAATAAGCATGAATATCTGAAAGGTTACGCTCGGTCATAATTCCTTTACCGATTCCCTGCTGATTGGTCACTACAACAATTTTACCAAAAATGGAATTGGCTTTTTCAATTGCTGATGCCACGCCGGGAAGCAATTCGAATTCTTCCGGCGTTTTAACATAATCAGCCATTAAACGAACGTTAATAACGCCGTCGCGATCTAAAAAAAGAGTCCAGTTTTGATCAAATGAAGGTCGAATCATTACAATTCTTTTTCTACTAAATAAACGTTGCGAGTAGATGAGTTTCTTCCTACCAACTCAGCCAGGAATCCGGCAAGAAAGAACTGCGAACCAAGAATCATAGCTACCAAACAGATATAAAATTCGGTTCTGTCTGCCAAATGTTTCGCGCTTGTATCGAAGAATAATTTAACGATTCCGAGATAAGCCACCAATCCAAAACCGATAATAAACAGGAACAACCCAATTGCCCCGAAGAAATGCATGGGTTTCTTTCCGAATCGTCCCATAAAAACTACTGTAATCAAATCGAGCGGACCGTTTAAAAAACGATTTAATCCGAATTTAGTAGTTCCGTATTTTCTGGCCTGATGAATAACCACTTTCTCGCCTATTTTGGTGAATCCGGCAAATTTAGCAAGGGCAGGAATGTAACGATGCATATCGCCATACAGTTCAATGCTTTTTACCACCACTTTTTTATAGGCTTTCAAACCACAGTTGAAATCATGCAGGTAAATCCCAGTCAAACGACGCGCTGCCCAGTTGTATAATTTGGTTGGAATTGTTTTCGAAATCGGGTCATATCTTTTTTTCTTCCAGCCTGAAACAACATCAAAATCTTCTTCCAGTACCATACGAACTAACTCCGGGATCTCATCAGGCGAATCCTGAAGGTCGGCATCCATGGTAATAACCACAGAACCTGTAACTGCTTCAAATCCTTTGTGCAGAGCTGCTGATTTTCCGTAATTCCGGTGAAATTTAATCCCACGAACATTTTGATCGGCAACTTTCAGCGATTCTACTATATCCCAGGAACCGTCTTTACTTCCATCGTCTATAAAAACAACCTCATAAGTAAGACCGTGTTCGTTGCAAACACGCTGAATCCATTTGTGTAATTCAGGTAATGATTCTGCCTCGTTATACAAAGGCACAACAATAGAAACTACAGGTATGTCCGCTTGAATATTTGAATGGATTGGTTCCAAAGTCATGTTTTTAATTCGAAACAAATGTAATCATAATCCTTCCTACTGTGTTCTGTATGGTTATGAAGGATTAACATCTGAATTTTGAAAAGCTTACTGAATGACCAGTTTCTTTACTTTTCCTGCATGCGAAACATGGTAAAATCCGGCGTTCAGATGACCTAAATCAATGTTCATGATTTCATTTCCAGGCAAACCTTCAAACACCAATTCCCCCATTGCAGAATAAATGAAGACTTTTTCATTTGGTAGTATTCCTGTTAAATGAACAGACCCGAATGATGGATTTGGCGCCATGGAAAAATCGGGTGCTTGATTCGCTTTTACTGTGAGCACAGAGCCTTCGGTAATCATAAAATGATCGAATCCGGCTTCGGTAACATTGTTTGTGCTGTCATAATCGCTTGTTTTGATCGAAATCCGATTAGTTGTTCCGAGTGATGAAAGGTAATCCAATAATCGAATGGAAACCGGTTCCCACTGCGCATTAAAAACGCTGTCTTCCGTTATATCAATTTGATAAATGTTATTAGCATCTTGTATGCTTATTACTAATTCATCATCGAATTCTGCCGGACCATAATAGTTAAAGAAAAAACGCTCGTAATACAAGTAGGGATCAGTATAACCTGTTAGATTGAAAATAGGCGACCGTAGACCTACAAATCCATTTGCGACATCGTCTCCGGTAGGATCAAGTGTTTCCTCATTTCCGGTTAGAAAGCAATAGTTGTTACAGTCCATATCTGCATCGGCCTGCGGCGTAACAAAATTTGAAGTAACGTAAGGTTTCCCGCGTTCCCAAAGTCCCTGGGTTGCTATTCCATAAGTAGACCATCCAAAATCAAAACTGAAATCGTCGAAATATCCTTGTGTCAGCTGAACCACAATTGTTCCGTTATCAGTCATCAGATTTGTGTCAACACATTGAGTTTTGTACCCCCATTTTCCCACTGTCAAACGATTTATTCCGTGATAATAAACCTGGGTACTTGCATCTCCAAATCCATCTGTAACAGCATCAATCTCCAAAATCGGAACGGCTATCCGAACATCCGCATCAATAATCGGATCTCCGGTAGTCGCATCCTGAACATGAACGGTATAATTGAGCGGAATTAAAGGAACCAGATCAATCGTGTCATAGATTATTTCCCCGGTCATGAAATTATACGAAATAGTATCGGGTTCAAACGCTACTTTGTTAAACACAATCTGGTGTATTCCTGAATTTACATCGCCAATGGCGAATTCTCCGGAAAAATCTGTAGTTCCCGGCTGAGCTGAACCTATAATTTCGATGTCAACATTTGAGATGGGAACTAAACTCGTGGCATTTCTTACCAGTCCTTCAAAATAGCAAGGCTGAACCAATTGTGGTTTCAAAACAAACATTCCGTTTGTTCTATCTGTTGCAATAATGTATCCGGAAGGCAGGAACGGGTAAACTCCCCAACAGCCGTTCATGGTGTTGTTTTGCAGCGGATTTGTGTCAAATGCTCCGATCTGAACAACATTCTCCGGATTCGACATATCATGCACTGTAACTCCGTCGGTATAATAAGAAGTATAGACGATTGTATCATTTTCAATAAAAGCGTTATGCGGAACAATTAGCTCACCGGGTGAGCTTTGAATCAAATCAGTCGGTAAAATATTCATTGGATCGGATACATCGAAAAAATCAAGAAATGCATTCGAAACTTCGTCGGTTGTTACAGCATACTGATCGTTGGAAGTCACCCAAATGTTGTGCGTGAAAGTACTTGATGTAAGTTGAGTATTCAGCAAAACCGGATTGGTGTGATCCGTAACATCAATAATTGAGAAAAATCCATTGTCGATATGTGCTCCGTAAAGCAGGTTTCCCTGTGCAAAAGCATCGTGGCAATACCAATCATCGAACTCACCAACTTCAATGGGGTTTAACGGATCCGTATGAATATCTAAAATGATCAATCCGCCGTTTCCCCGGTTTGCTCCGCAGATGTAACCCCATCCGCCGACTGTATCTATAAAAATATTATGCGCTCTGTTCCAGGTGTTTCCCGACGGACCAAAATAGAAAGTTGTTTGTAAAACGTTTGAAGCCGGCAGCGGACTTAAATCAATAATCAGTAGTCCATCATCCGCTTCGGTTGTTATGTAGGCATAATCATTATAAACCTTCAAATCTCTCCAAACACTATTTGATCCGGGTTTCCAGAAAACTTCTACCGGATTGGCAGGATCGGCCAAACTTACCACTGATGTTCCTTCTGTACCGCCAACTAATGCATATTCAATTCCGGTTTCATCTACATATCCCCAGCAATCGTTCAGCTGCGAATTATGCATAACTCCGTAATCCAAATGACTGATAGAGTCGATATTATAATTCTGAGCAAAAAGTTGTGTTGTAAAAGAGAGGGTAATAAGTAGTAAGAATTGGCGCATATTTTTTTAGGCAAATTACAAAGATGGGTGAAGATATCAGTTACCAATGAATCAATAATTTCATTATTGTAGTAAATTTGCATCCTATACTATTTCGATGTTTGTATTTCATAACACCTATAATCTCATTCAAAAATCACTTTTTGTCGGATTATTTCTTTTCTCATCTGGCTTTCAGAATCATTCATTTGGCCAGCAGGATTTCAACAATTTCAAAACATTAGTTGCATCCGGAAACATTCCTGCCGATTTCACTACCAGGACATCAGATAAGATTGAAACGGATATTGCCGGGAATAAAATTCAATTGAACAGTACCGCCAAGGAAAAAGAATTCCTGGAGGGTGTTCACACTCAAATCGACAATTTACTGTTATCAGGATCTGTCATTTACGGTGATGAAATTTCAGAGTATGTAAAATCCGTTGCTGCAAACTTATTGAAAGATGAGCCCGAATTGTTGGCACAGCTTCGTTTCTACACCATCAAGTCGAACGAAACAAATGCGCTTTCTACCGACCAGGGAATTGTTTTCGTAACAACCGGCTTAATCACACAGCTTACTTCAGAAGCCCAGCTGGCTTATGTTTTATCGCATGAGATTGCGCACTATACAGAACGACATGTACAGCAGAGCTATGAATTGAGCAAAGGAACCATCAACAAGCGAAACCAAATTGAAAAATTGAGCAACCACTCGAAAGAAAATGAGCTGGAAGCAGACCGGTTAGCTCTGAAACGCTATCATGCAGCAGGTTACAGCGCAGACGAGATCATTGCAACATTCGACGTGCTGATGTATTCTTATTTGCCATTCGACGACGTGGAATTCTCCCGTTCTTATTTTAACACGGAATCACTGTACATTCCCGAATCATTATTCGGCGATAAAGAATACGAAATCAAAGCAGAAGAAGATTATAACGATTTGCGCAGCTCACATCCGAACATCAAAAAGAGAAAAGATGCTATTCTTCAGGCAATGGACGATTATTCCGACTGGGGAGCAGAGGTGAATACTTATGGCGCTGAAAAGTTCAATTACATCCGTTCCGTTTCCAGGTTTGAAAGTTTGAGAACAAACATCATGAATGTTGAACTTGCCCAGGCAATTTATTCTGTTTACCTGTTGGAACAGGAGTATAAAGGTTCAGAATATCTCGACCGTACAAAAGCACTTATCTGGCTTTCAATGATCCAGTTGAACAATGTGAATGACCTGACTTCCAACCTGCCAAGTTCAAGTGATTACGAAGGTGAAAGCGGAAACCTGTATTTCATGCTGCGCAAACTAAGTGATGAACAGTTAATGACCATCGGGCTTCGTACCATTTATGATCTTAAAAAAAGCCATCCCGGCGATGAGTTTTACACCAATGTTTATGATCGTTTATTGAAAAGTTTAGCCGGAAACACCAAGTTTAAACTCGATCGCTATTCAGCAAAAGGATTCCACGAGGCGGCGACTGAAGCCAAAACTCCGGTTAATATTGGATCCGACAGCCTTTCTCCGGAAGCTCCCAAATCGAAATACGACAAGATCAAGAACCAGAAAAAATCAACCACAACAGATGCGTTTGATTCCACGAACTTTGCATTGTATGCTATTCCCGACATCATCCAGGATTCTTCGTTTATCGACAGGTATAACCACTTCAAAAAATCAGCAGATTCTATCCAGGAGGTTGCAGATTATTTTGATGAGCTTTCTTACCAGGACAGAAAAAAAGTCCTCCGGGAAGAAGCCCGAACGGCAGATGATTATGGTATTAATCTTCAAAAATACGTGCTGGTTGAACCAACCATGGAATACAATAAAAAAAGCATCAATACGGCATTGGAAAAAGAAATGGTCCAGGACAAATACCAGGATGCCCTGCTTGAAGCCAATGATAAAGTAGGCTTAGAGGTAACGCTGATTAACAGATCAACAATTGCAACAAGCGGCACCGACGGTTTTAACGAACGAAACGCATATATCTCATACCTGGAAGAATCTGCTAATTATCCTGATATTGAACTGTTCCCTGTTGATTACGAATTATTGAAAGAATTAACTGCAGCTCACGGAACATCGAAATTATTGTTCACTACTGTCAGCTATTCTTTCGAACCAAATATCAATGCACTCTACGTTTTATACAGCGCCCTTTTCTTCCCCACACTTCCCCTTACGCTTTTAATCTATATGCCCATTCAACTGGCAACAGGACAACAGAGCGTATACAGCACCTTGGTTTTAGATACGAATACAGGAATTCCGTTGAGTTTTGACCAGGATATGGTCCATTCAAAACCAAACAAGCGTATTTCCGGAGCTTATTATTACCACTTATTGAACAAATACCAAAACATGCCCCGATAATGAAAGCACTTATATTTTTTACACTCATCATACTTACAAATAGTTCCGTGCTTTTTGCCCAATCAGGCTATTTCGGGCGCAAAGTAATGGTGGAAATTGGCGCTCTTGGCCGTATTCCTATGGTTTACAACAGGCTTGGTTCTGAACCCAATTATTATAAGGAAATGAATGGTTCGCTTCGAAAAACGACCAATAAATTCGATTTCGGTTTTTTAGGTGGTGTTTCCCTGCTTTCTAAAAAGTCAGTTTCATTTGCTTTGTACGGCGGAATCTACACTACGGAAAGTAAAGGACTTTCATCTGCTGATTACGCAAGTTTTCCTATTAATGATTTATTTATTAATGTTCAAAAAATGGAATCGTTCAAACTTAGAACTATCAATATTCAACCAACATTGATTATTTCTAATGAACGATTCACGAAGCCAGCCGGTCTTTCTCATGAGATTGGTTTCGGGTATCAATCTACGAACCTGATAACAAAAGACTATTTGGTAGTTGCAGAAGACCCAAGCAATCAACAAGAGATTGACGAAAATAAATCTGTTATTTACAACAAAGAAGCGAAGTATAAAGCCATTGGTTTAACCTATACGCTGAAAATTAAACAACCGCTTTCAGATCGCCTGTTCTTGTCTTATGGATTAAGGTATAACCTTACAATCGGTAACTTTAATGACATTGATTCCCATAAAATAATGAGTTACAGCTCTAGCCAACAAAATAACGATGCAAACGTAAGGAAGAGTCTAAACCAGCAGTACGTGAATTTGTTTGCAGGTTTAGCGTTCATGCTATAACACAAAAATAGCCGCTATTGCAAAGATGATTATGATTGCAAGATATTGCCAAAAATCAACAATGTAAGGCGCTATTTTACGAATAGATTCTATCAACGATTTCATTCCCCAAAGATAATTCAGAATTGCGAATTATGAATGACTAATTTCAGAAGATTCTCCTGAACTGCAAACTGCCGTTTTGTCTCTTCTGTTTCCCGTTAACCGTCATTTTGTCGTAAAACAATCTGTAAAAGCTATTTGGTTCATGATTTGACGAAATAATGTGTCAAAATTTATGAAAATGGACACAAATCAATTTACAATAAAAACACAGGAGGTACTTGGATTTGCGCAGGAACTTGCCGCGCAGGAAAAACATCCCGCAATTGAAAATGTGCATATCCTGAAGGGGATTCTGATGCAGGACCAGGATGTAGTCCCCTATATTCTTCAGCAAAACGAAATCGATAAAGGAATTCTGAACCAAACGGTTGATAGTATCATTAAAGGGATTTCAAAAGTAGAAGGCGGACAGCTATTCCTTTCTTCCACAGCACAGCAAACACTTCAAAAAGCCATTCAGTTTGCCAAAGCGAATGGTGATGAATACGTTGCAATTGAAATGCTCTTTTTAGCATTGGTAGATGGGAATGATCAAATTGGTAAATTGCTGAAAGATGCCAAACTGGATAAAAAGAAAGTAGAGAAACAAATACAAGAACTTAGAAAAGGAGATAAAGTGACATCAAATCAACAGGAAGGAACCTATAAATCGCTTGAGAAATATGCGAAGAATCTGAACGAAATGGCGAAAGCGGGAAAATTAGATCCTGTAATTGGCCGCGACGATGAGATCAGACGTGTTTTGCAAATTCTTACGCGCCGTACAAAGAATAACCCCATTTTAATTGGTGAGCCGGGAGTGGGTAAAACAGCAATCGCAGAGGGATTGGCACATCGGATTGTTGATGGCGACGTTCCCGAGAATCTGAAATCGAAAATTGTTTATTCCCTTGATATGGGAGCATTGATTGCAGGAGCCAAATTTAAAGGTGAATTCGAAGAACGTTTAAAAGCAGTTGTAAAAGAAGTAACTAATGCAGATGGCGAGATTATTCTCTTCATTGACGAAATTCATACCCTGGTAGGCGCCGGAGGAGGTGGCGAAGGTGCAATGGATGCTGCAAACATTCTGAAACCGGCTTTGGCCAGAGGCGAATTACGCGCAGTTGGAGCGACAACGCTGAGTGAATACCAAAAGTACTTTGAAAAAGACAAAGCCCTGGTTCGTCGTTTCCAGCCAGTTCTTGTTGATGAGCCTGATACGGAAGATGCTATTTCCATTCTTCGCGGAATCAAGGAGAAATACGAAAACCATCACAAAGTTCTCATCAAAGATGCAGCAATTATTGCTGCGGTAGAGCTTTCACAACGATACATTACCGAACGTCATTTACCTGATAAAGCAATCGACTTAATTGATGAAGCGGCTTCTAAATTGCGTATGGAAATCAATTCCAAACCGGAAGAACTCGATGAATTGGAACGCAGAATTATGCAGCTGGAGATCGAACGTGAAGCAATTAAACGTGAAAACGATCAGGCAAAACTCGATTCACTTGGAAAAGAACTTGCAACACTCGAAGATCAGCGCAATGCCTTTAAAGCCAAATGGCAGGCAGAACGCGACATCGTTGACGGTGTTCAGAAAACCAAAGAACTCATTGAAGCCTTAAAACTGGAAGCAGACCAGGCAGAACGTGCAGGCGATTATGGAAAAGTAGCTGAAATCCGTTACGGAAAAATCAAGGAAGCAGAAGCCAAATTGGAAGAAAACAAAGCCAAACTGCTGGAAATGCAGTCAAGCTCGAAACTTATCAAGGAGGAAGTAGATACCGAAGAAATTGCAGATGTTGTTTCTAAATGGACAGGAATCCCGGTAAATAAAATGATTGAAAGCGAAGTTTCCAAACTGCTTCGTTTAGAAGACGAATTAGGGAAACGCGTAGTTGGTCAGGAAGAAGCCATAACCGCGCTTTCAGATGCCGTTCGAAGAAGCAGGGCCGGATTGCAGGATATGCGTAAACCAATAGGCTCATTTATATTTCTCGGTCCAACCGGGGTTGGTAAAACAGAATTAGCCAAAGCTCTGGCCGACTTCCTGTTTAACGACGAAAACGCTATGACGCGAATCGATATGTCGGAATACCAGGAAAAACACAGCGTAAGCCGATTAGTGGGAGCGCCTCCGGGATACGTTGGTTATGATGAAGGTGGTCAGTTGACAGAAGCAGTTCGCCGACGTCCCTACTCGATCGTTTTACTTGACGAAATCGAAAAAGCCCATCCGGACGTGTTCAATATCATGCTCCAGGTTTTAGATGACGGTCGATTGACAGATAACAAAGGCAGAACCGTGAATTTCAAAAACACGATCATCATTATGACTTCCAATTTAGGATCGCATTTGATCCAGGAAAGCTTTGAAGGTGTGAAAGAAGAAGGTCTTCCCGAAGCAATGGAGAAAGCGAAATTCAAAGTAATGGAATTGTTGAAACAGACCATTCGTCCGGAGTTTTTGAACCGTATTGATGAAACCATTGTCTTTACTCCGTTGAATAAACGTTACGTTCGTCAGATCGTGCAATTGCAGCTCGATCAGCTTACGAAAATGCTGGTGGAGAAAGGAATTAATCTTCAAATGACGGAAGAAGCCAAAGATCACCTGGTAGAAGCCGGTTACGATCCGCATTTCGGAGCACGACCAGTGAAACGTGTCATTCAAAAGCAAGTTTTAAATGAATTGTCGAAAGCCATTCTAAGTGGAACAATTGATACTTCGCAAGTGCTTGTAATGGATATTTTTGACGGGAAGATTGTTTTCAGAAAAGCGATTTCATCAGACGAAGAAAAATAAACAATGTTAATAACCAGTCGGGGTGAAAAATTTTTCACCCCGACTGGTTTTAGAAACTAGAGTCCTCCAAAATCCGTCGGACACTGAAATCTTCTCTTCACATTGCGGTTTGAAACCATCTTCTTGAACAAAATACTGTTGTTGAAGTCGATAATCAGACTGATTTCATGCGTTCCATAAGAACTCGTCTTTAACCGGGAGATGGTAATATCGTAGTTATACATCACGCGCCAGTTTCTGGCACTTTTCGGCGGTGCTGAATAGCCAAGAACAAAGATGAATGAATCGAACTGTTTGCCGGTTAATGCGGCTGTTCTGTTTCTGAACCAAAGCCCAAAGGTCATTGGTTTGTTTACAAAGTTGATACCCGCAGAGAAAGTTCTGAACTGATTCTGCGTTTCGTAAACTGCTCCGGGAGCAATTACTACCTCATCGAACAACAGGTTGATGTTCCCGTGAAAAATGCTTCTCAGTGGCAATTGCTGTTCGCCTTGTAAAAAACCATCTTTTGGCTGCGATAAGTGATGTACACTTCCGCCCAATGTTACCATAAACCGGTCAAAACTTCCCCTCCCGTTTCGTCTTGGCTCGCCGTTGAAACGAATAACTGCTCCTGCGCCAAAATCTACATAACCTATTGATTGATAATTCGGATTGGCAAAAGCAGAAGGACGCACTTCGCCCAGTGTTTCATCATATTGATCAGAGAACTTCAACTTCGACCAATCAATATTTTTGTTTACATATCCTCCGCTCGCTCCGAATTGTAATATGCAGTTCTTACTGTCGACAGGGCGGTATGAGTAGTTGAGATAACCAGCAGTAGTTCGCAGTAATGCTTCACCACCCACGTCAGAATACGCGTTGATTCCCAATCCCATTTTAAACACTGATTGCGCATCAACAGAAGCCGCAAACGTATTGAACCTGCCGGGAATTGGTCCCCACAAATTTCGAGCATTGAAACGTAGCGTAGTTCCGTTGTTTATTCCTGTCATTGCAGGATTATAATAAGTCGGATTATTATAAAACTGGGAGAAATTCGGATCCTGGGCACGTAATACTCCCGAAATCAAAACTGCTGCTATTAAACAAATTCTTTTCATCTCTATCGTATTACTGTTACCGTTCCTGAGCGTTTCAATACTCCTTTGTTATAGTCTTTTCCTTCCCACACTTTCTCGTTCAGGAATGTGGCGGTTGCTTTCCAGACGTATGCATCCTGTTGCACCGGTTCTCCTCTGAAAGTTCCGTCCCAGTACTCAGTTGGACGTCCTTCGCCGTCAAGTGCAGTTGTAGACCAGATCAGGTTACCCCAATCGTCGTAGATCAATAGTTCGAAAGTCTTAAGCCCTACTCCTTTCGGAATGAAATTCGAGACTTCGAAATCGGAATGTCCCGGACTCATTGCGTTTGGAATAAACAAGCCATAGAAGAAATCTACCGTAACCGTTTGGAATGTTGTATCTATACAACCAAACTCAGTGGCAGCAATTAACATTACTTCGAATTCGCCATATTGGTTGTAGCGCTCTATCGGATCAACTTCCTCAGAAGAATTCCCATTCCCGAATTCCCAATAGTAATAATCTGCTCCCTGCGAGGTATTTGTAAAGACAACCGTTCCACTTAAAGGATCCGGGTTCTGAATATTCTCAAAGTCGAAATCGGCAACCGGGTTCGGCATAACAACTATTGGCTGGTTGACTAAAACAGTGTCGTTACAGCCTCCTGCTCCGTATGCAATTAATGTTACAGGGAAGGTTCCGCTTCCCGGGAATGAATATGAAACCGTTGAACCGGTAAGAATGGTTCCGTCGCCAAAATCCCAGCTTAAGTTCAGTGCATTGCTCGATGTGGAATTGAAAGTAACAGGTTCGCCCACACAAATCGAATCGTTTGGTAAAGTGAACGAGGCGGCTGCCATCAGGTACGATTGAATCTGAACACTGAATGTATCCGTGCAGCCATATAAGCTTGTGGCAACAAGATCAACGACATAAACCCCATCGTTTGCATAGCTGTGCTGCGGATTCGTCAATGCAGATGTTTGTCCGTCACCGAAGAACCATTCGTAGCTCAAAGCCCCGGTGCTGTTATTCGTAAAGGTTACATCCATTGGCTGAACGCACGGATTGGTGGTTGTATAACTGAAATTGGCAAGCGGTAATGGATAAACAGTCACCGTCTGCTGTAACGAGTCATAACAGCCATTCGCATTTTCAACATAAAGTGTAACAGTGTAATTTCCGGATGAAGTATAGACATGTGTTGGCGAAACCGCGGTACTCAAGTTTCCGTCGCCGAAATTCCACGATTGGAAATCGGTATTCGTACTGTTATTCTGGAAACTCACCGTTAACGGCACACAACCTGAATCAGGATTCATAGTGAACGCTGCAACCGGGTTCGTACTCACAACTATCGGATGTGAAACAGAAGCTGTACAACCATTCGTCTGGCTAACGCCTGTTAATGTTACTATATAGGTTCCGCTTGCATTATAAGCGTGAGTCGGATTCGTTAAGAACGAAGAATCACCATCGCCGAATGCCCAGGTTGAAGATGCTACTCCAACCGATTGATTCTGGAATGTGAACAAGTCGTTTATACAAACCGAATCAGGCGAAGAATTAAACGCCACAACCGGAGATGGGTTTACAGTAATCACAACCGAAGTTGTATCGTAGCCACAACCATCATTCGCGAACAATTGAACCGTATATGTTCCGGGAGTTGTAAATGTGTGCGTTGGACTGTAAGCTGAAGAAACGTTTCCATCATCGAAATCCCAGTTTGAAACTGTTGATCCCTGCGAGAACTGGGTAAAGTCAACTGTCAAAGGAACACAACCCGAAGTAATGCTTGTATTGAAGAATGCGTTAACCTGGTTTTGCAGAACATGAATATCATACTGTGCAGTATCGGTCCCGCATTCATTCGTTACGGCAAGTGTGATTGTATAGATCGTGTCGTTTACACCGGTTGTATACTGATGCGTTAACGTTGCTGCGGAAGTGTTTGAAGTTGGCGAACCGTCTCCGAAATCCCAGTAATACGAATCCGGTAAGCCGAGACTGTTGTTTACAATTTCCAGATCAACCGGCGAACAGGCCACATCTGTTGCCGTACCAAATATGGCGGTTGGCGAAGGCATAGCAACAACTGTTTCCTGGTGTGTGGAAGTTCCGCAGAAATTCGTCAACTGAAGCGTGATTGTATAAGTTGTATCGGCAAGAACTCCCTGGTTGTAAGTTTGATTTACCGGCACGGCTGCACCCGAAGTATTCCCGTTTCCGTAATTCCAGTTGTATGTCAGGCTAGGTCCGGTTGAAAGATCAGTGAATGAAACCAAAACCGGTGCACAGGCAGAATCAGGAGACAAGGTGAAATCTGCAACCGGTGGTACGCGTACTTCGATCTGATGCGTAATCGAATCCAAACATCCGAAAGCAGATGTTACTACTACTTCAATATCGTAGAATCCTTCAGCAACATAAGTATGTGAAGGTGAAGGTGCGGCAGAAGTTCCTCCGTCACCGAATGTCCAGTTATAGGTTGATCCAAGCGTAGAAGTATTTGTAAGTGTTGTTGCCGTTCCTGCACAGATAATCGGGTTGAAAGTAAAGTTCGCCGTGGGGAACGGATGAATAGCTGCAATTAACGTATCGCGGTTCAAACAACCTGTAACAGGATCTGTAAACGTATAAATAATGTTATGACTTCCCACCGGAGCTACCGCCGGATCAAAAGTACCTGAAGTAGTATTTGTAATTCCTGTTCCTGACCAGGTTCCGCCTGCCGGTGTTCCGGAGAAGTTTACTGGTGCATCACTCGGACAGAAATCCACATTCGGTCCTGCATTTACAACCGGAAGCGGATTTACGGTAAACAATAGCGTATCGCGCATCAAACAGTTTCCAGCTCCATTCGAAAGAACAAGTGTAAAAGTTCCTGCTGTTGTCGGATTAAAGATTCCGCCTGAAGTAACATCAGTTCCCGACCAGGTCCCTGAAGCCGGAGCTCCGTTCAAAACAACATTCGGAGCATCAATACAAGCTGCCTCATCTGCTCCTGCGTTTGAAGGAACCGGATTCACCACAGTAACAATTCTTGTGTCTGAATTAGAACAGCCAAGAGCGCTCGTTATGGTGTAAGTTAAAGTCGTGCTTCCTGTTCCGGAAGGAGTAAAAACACCCGTTGCCGTTACATTCGCGCCCGACCATGTTCCACTGGTAGGTGTTCCGGTAAACTGAACCGGGAATGGCTGGTTACACAATGTTGTATCTGCACCTGCGTTCACAACCGGAAGCGGATTAACCGTTGCAGTAAGGAAATCGGAGCTGGTACAACCCGTAGCCGGATTTGTATAAGTGTAAGTCAGATTAAATGTTCCGGCACCTGAAGTTGCTGGGTTGAACTGCCCGGCTGGATTCGAAATTCCCGTTCCAGTCCATGTTCCGCCTGCCGGTGTTCCGTTTAAGTTCTGGATTCCCGCGTCAATACAAACTGTGAAGTCTGTTCCTGCATCAACCACCGGAAGCGGATTGACGGTAACCAAAAGTGTATCTGTCAACAAACAATTTCCTGTACCGAAAGAATAAACGAGGGTAAACGCTCCGGCAGTGGTCGGGTCGAAAATGCCACCTGAAGTGACTCCTGATCCTGTCCAGGTTCCACCAGTTGGAGCCGGCGTTAAAGTAGCGTTCGGTGCATCAATGCAAAGCGCGATATCGTTTCCGGCGTTTGGCTGAATTGGTGCGTTTACGGTAACTACGCGAATGTCGGTATTGGTACAGCCGTTTCCGTTCGTAAAGCTGTAGGTTAAATTGAAGATTCCCGTTCCGTTTGGAGTGAAAACTCCTCCCGCTGTCACATTCGGCCCACTCCATGTTCCACCAGCAGGTGTTCCGGTAAATTGAACCGGGAATGGCTGATCACACAACGTAGTGTCGTTTCCGGCATTTACAACTGGTAACGGATTGACAACCGAAACAAGGAAGTCTGAAGACGTACAACCCGTAGTTGGTTCTGTATAAGTGTAAGTTAAATTGAAAGTTCCTGTGCCAGCTGTTGGCGGGCTGAATTCTCCGGCAGAATTTGTAATTCCTGTTCCTGTCCACGTTCCGCCTGCAGGTGTTCCGCCCAGATTAACAGTCGGAACTGAAATACAATTCGTAATATCTGATCCGGCATCAACCACCGGAAGCGGATTTACTGTAACGACTAACGTATCAGTCAATAAACAGTTTCCTGATCCAAGTGAATAAACCAGGCTAAACGCTCCGGCAATAGTCGGGTCGAAAATTCCGCCTGAAGTAACTCCTGGTCCTGTCCACGTTCCTCCTGCCGGAGCTGGTGTTAAGGTTGCGTTCGGTGCATCGATACAAAGCGCGAAATCGTTTCCGGCACCCGGCTGAATCGGCGCGTTTACAGTTACAATGCGGACATCGGTATTTGTACAACCGTTCCCGTTGGTAAAGCTGTAAGTTAAATTAAACGTTCCTGTTCCACTCGGGGTGAAAACTCCTGTAGCGGTTACGTTTGGTCCGCTCCATGTTCCTGCAGCCGGTGTTCCGTTGATTTGAATTGGGAATGGCTGATCACACAAAGTAGTATCGTTTCCGGCATTTACAACTGGTAACGGATTGACAACCGAAACAAGGAAATCGGATGCCGTACAACCTGTTGCCGGTTCTGTATAAGTATAAGTTAGGTTGAAAGTTCCTGTACCTGATGTTGGCGGACTAAATTCTCCTGTCGGGTCCGTTATTCCCGTTCCTGTCCATGTTCCGCCTGTCGGTGTTCCGTTCAGGTTTACAGTCGGAACTGAAATACAATTCGTGATATCTGCTCCGGCATCAACAATTGGCAGCGGATTTACGGTAACCAAAAGTGTATCGTGCTGTAAACATGCCCCGCCGCCAACTGTATAAACTAGTTGTTCTGTAGCTACAACCGTCGGATCATAAATTCCACCTGGGGTCACGTTCGGGCCCGACCACGTTCCTCCTGTTGGATTCGGGGTCAGGGTAACATTCGGTGCATCAATACAAACACTGAAATCAGTTCCTGCATCCGGAACAACCGGATTGTTTACGATAATGTCTCTTGAATCGGTATTGGTACAACCGTTCGCATCGGTAAACGAGTAAGTAACGATGAAAGTTCCTGTCCCGTTCGGAGTGAAAACGCCACCTGCAGTAATATCGGTACCTGACCAGGTTCCACCCGCAGGAGTTGACCAAACCTGGAAGGGAATCGGCTGATTACAAACTGTAGTATCAATTCCTGCATTCACAGCCGGAAGCGGATTGACAATAGCGGTAAGTACATCTGTATTTGAACAACCGGTAATTCCGTCGGTGTATGAATAAGTTAAGATAAAAGTCCCCGCGCCAGCTGAAGCAGGAGTAAATTCTCCCGTTGGGTTCGTAATTCCTGATCCGGCCCATGTTCCACCTGCAGGTGTGCCGTTTAAGTTTTGAATTCCTGCGTCAAAACAAACCGTAAAATTTGGTCCTGCATCTACAACGGGAAGCGGAACAACCGTTGCAACCAACGTATCTCTGTTGATACAGGCTCCGGCTCCGAAAGTATAAACCAGGTAATATGTTCCGGGCGTATTCGGAGAGAAAACTCCACCGCCGGTAACATTTATTCCGGTCCAGATTCCTCCCGCCGGTGTTCCGTTCAATGTAACATCCGTGCTTCCCACACAACTTTCGAAGTCAGGTCCTGCTACTGCCAGAGTGGGCGAAATAACCGTAACATCACGCGTGTCAGTATTCGTACATCCGTTCACATCCGTGAATGAATAGGTAAGCGTAAATGTTCCTGCTCCTGCCGGGGTGAATTGTCCGGATGGAGAAACATTCGGTCCTGACCATGTTCCGCCCGCCGGTGTTGCTCCACCCAATTGAAAAGGAATAGGCTGATCACAAACAGTTGTATCGGCACCGGCGTTTACAACCGGTAAAGGATTAACGGTAATTGTAACATTGACGGATCCAGAACACGTTCCGATTAACCCTGTCACGGTATAAGTTTGCGTTGTTGTTGGATTTACTGTTACAGGGTTCCCAACAGTTGATGAAATAGCGGTATTCGGAGTCCATGTAAATGAACTTGCTCCCGAAGCAGTAAGAATAACTGATTCTCCGGTACAGATAGTTGCACTCGGCGGATCCACTGTTACAACCGGAATTGGATTCACTGCCAGGTTTACTGTGGAAGGTGGTCCAACACAACCGTTCAATGTTCCGGTTACTGTGTAATTTCCTGCATTTGCCACTGTGGCAGATGGAATAGTAAAAGTTTGAGCTGTGCTAACAACCGCTCCTACGGGATTCGTCCAGGAGTATGATCCTCCGGGCAACGGATCCGAACTGAAATTTGCTGCCTGTCCAACACAAATTGGTGTGTTTACCGTGGCATTCAGCGCCGGTGGAAGCGGGTTAATGACAATGTTTGTCGTTGCAGTTGAAGTTCCGCAGGCATTGGTAGCTGAAAACTGCACCGGAAATGTCCCTGCAGTCGGGTAAGTTACTGATCCCGGAGCTAAGGTAGAAGCAGATGCTGGAACTCCGCCTGTAAAAGTCCAGGCGTAAGTATCAACAGATTCCAGGCAATCATTCACAACACCAACAGGCGATGCACTTGCATTCGCACAAATACTTGCCAGCGCATTTACTGAGATCTGGGGAATTTTCTGAGCGGTAACCGGTCTGTCGAATATAACTGACCCGCACGAATTCGTCAATGTTAAACGAACCGTGTAGTTTCCGGAATTATTGAATTGAATCTGAGGATTGACAGATGAAGCATTTGTGCCCCCGACAAAAGAGAACGAACCTGTTCCGGGTGTACAAGGACTTCCGTTAAAAAGGACCGTCCATACGCGCGTTACGTTACAGGTATTTGCGAATGTCGAAGCGTCTGTACAAGTTGTGATAAATGGGACACATCCTGCATTTGGTGAAAGTGTGAAACTCGGAACCGGCAAAACCTCAATACAAATCGTATGCGTTTCTGAACTTGTTCCGCAGCTGTTTGTTACGGTTAATGTAACTGAGTACGTTCCCGGTGCTGTGTATGCATGAGAAGGACTTGTTAATGTTGCAGTTGTTAAAGTGTTCCCGTCTCCAAAATTCCATTGGTAAACTGCACTTGCAGAACACGATGTATTGAACCCGGTAATTGTGGTATTCTGAAAAAAGATATTCGTGTTAACACAAGCCGTTGTCGGAGGTGGATTGAAATGTGCTTCCGGTCCGGTGTAAACACGAATGGGTGAAATGGATGCAAATGAACTGTCACACAAATTAATTGCTGTCATCTTGAAGACATACGCATTTCCGGGCTGTCCGCAGGAAGAAGTGGTGTAAGTATGACAAATGCTGGATGGCGGCGGATGAGGAAGTGTATCACGCGGAGAACCGTCACCGTAATCTACTACATAATAAGTCGTAGGGTGGTTTGCACTATAATTGCTTAGCGGGAAACAAAGTGTAATTGGCCCGCAACCGGTTGTTGCTCCCGGATTAGCAGCACCAATTGCCGGGTTGGTAATATTGGCGATATTGTAAGTTGCGGTATCCGAGCAACCATTTGTACCGGTAACAATGTAGACAAGGTTGAAAATTTGAGCGGAAGAATAAGTGTGACTTAATCCGGCGCCCGGAAAGGTCGGCGAATTAAAATCAGGACTTCCGTCGCCCCACTGAATAGTATAATTGGAAACTGAGCTCGTTGCGGAGGCATCAAAAACCGTCATGGCGAAATTCGAACCGTCACAATTCCGCATATCAGCGATTGGGTCAATCAAAGCCGGATTCGGAATTCTATTAATTGTTACTGTTTGTGAAATACTGTGTGAACAACCGGCAGCATTGGTTACAACCAGAGTAACCGTATAATTCTGTGAACCTGTTCCGAAAGCATTGAATAAATGAACCGGATTAATTGCATTTGAAGTGTTCGCGGAACCAGAGGCCGGGTCGCCAAAATTCCAGGAATAAGTTAAACCTGTTCCTGTTGAAGTATTTGTAAATTGAATCGGAATATTTGCACAGCCGTTGTTTCCGTTAATGATAAAATTGGCTGCCGGAACCGCATCAACCGTAACGCTTACCTGGTCAGAACAATCGCCGTCCAAATCAGTAACCGTTAATGTATAAATCTGATTAACGGTTGCAGTAACAACAGGATTTGGCAGTGTTGCATCATTCAATCCTGTAGCCGGCGACCATAAATACGTCAGCGGACCATTACCTGTTCCGGCAGGAATCCCACCAATTTGAGCTGACGCTCCGAGACAAATGGAAGTATCTGCTCCGGCATCGGCAATACACTGCGAGTAAGCATTCTCAGTGTTCATAAGAAATACCAGGCTCAGTAAAAAGGTTAAACCTTTGACAATCTGCATAGTGTTAACGTAGTTTTGGGTAACAAAAGTCGGGATTTTAACACAAACGTCAATACATCATTTGCACTATTTTTGAGTTATTCTGGTAATTCGCAGGATTGACTGAACGAATTGTATCAATCGATGTACAACTGTCAGGTTTTAATTACTTTTAATCCGTGTTCAAACTATTATCTTTTTTATTCTTTTTCCTTGGAATTAGCTCTTCTGCACTGAGTCAGGCGAGCCTGCAAAAGCTTGTGAGTTACGAGCAATTCAAAAAACTCGCAGGCGCACCGCTGAATACAAATATCGGGAACAGCGAATCAGTTAAAATAGTTTATGACTTAAGCGACAAGAAACTGTATTTCATCAATTCAAAAACCTACAAATTTCATTACGAATTCTGTACACGCATGCTTGGCGATCAGAACGATGTAGAACGGTTCAACGAATACAATTACAGCGCACAAACGAAACGCGATTACCTGCTTGGAAATATTAATTTCAACTCCGGCACCGGATTCTATTTCCTGGACCTTTCCGTTTTTGATCAGATTCCTGCAGAATCAATAGTGCTTTTAATAAAAGAAGTTCAGGCCGGCTCCTATTTCAAAGACAGTCTCAAACTTTTTGTCAATACCGAACGGCTCATTGGACTGGAAAAGGAATTTACTGCGGCGGGAGTTAGGTTGTTAACGCCAGCCGAGCTATACAAAAACCAAACATTTCAAACTGTTTCGAACGGAAAATGCGTCGGACGAATTCGTTTTGAACCCAACCTCGATTCGCTTTCTTCGCCTTTAAAGCCTGAAGATATTCTGATTACACACGGAACTCCGAAATATTTCCCGAATGTTGCGGGAATCATCACTGACGAGTTCCAAACTCCACTCAGTCATTTATCTATTCTCGGCAAGAACCGTAAAATCCCGATAGCAGTTGACAAAAAATTACTGCTCGATTCGAATTTCCTGAAACTGGCCGGAACATGGATCAACCTGCAGGTTACCAACACCGGAATCAGCTATAGAGCAAGTGATCCGAAATACAAATCAACAGACAAGAAACCGGCCTTAGAGTTAAATGTCGATACACTGGTTCAGAAACTTGTTCCGGTTGCCGAATTCAGTAAAGCAGGACCTTCGTCCATTGGAAACAAGGCTTACAATTTCGGATTATTACAGACATTGCAGACTTCCGGGAATTTCAAAACTCCGGAAGATGCCTATGCCATTCCCTTCTATTTCTATCTCAAACTTGCTGAAAAAACCGAGATCAAAGTTCTCATCGACCAATTAAAGACTTCTGATAAATTATCGGACGACAGCCTGAAATCTATTCTGAAATCGCTTCAAAAAGAGATCAAAAAGAGTAAAGTTGATCCGAAACTGGTAGCCGAAATACACGCTGCATTAAGCAAAAGTGATTTTACGACCTTTCGTTTCCGTTCATCGACAAATGCTGAGGATGCGAAATCGTTTTCTGGCGCCGGATTGTACCAGTCGAAAACTGTTGATTTGTTCGATTGCGATAAATCTATTGAGAAAGCAATCCTGAATGTATGGGCAAGTTTGTGGTCGTACGAAGCATTCCAGGAACGTCGTTTTTTTAATCTCTCCGACGAGAAACTTGCTATGGGAATTCTCATTCACCGTTCTTTCCCTGCTGAAGAAGCAAACGGAGTTGTGATTACGAAAAACGTTTATCGTTCACAGTACAGCGGTATTTCCGTGAACGTACAATTCGGTGATGTTTCCGTTGTTGAACCACCTCAAAACGTGATTTGCGACCAACTGACCATTGTTTACGAAGTTGGCGCTTCCGGCTTCGATGAAACCATTGAATACATCAGCAATTCAAGTTTAGGAAACGGAACACCTGTGCTGAGCAACGAAGAATTGATGCAGCTGAAAAACGCGGTTGAGATCATCAAACAAAGCTTCTGGAAAAAAGGCGGCTACACACGTGGCGGCTTTTATGACGATTTCGGGCTAGACATCGAATTTAAATTCCAGGGTCCGAAAAGGGAATTGTACATTAAGCAAGTAAGGTATTACAATGATTAATATTTCGGATTACAATAAATCAAACCAGTATGAATCGTAAAATCACATTAATTCTTAGCGTTTTCGGCTTTGTGGCAATAGCGAACGGTCAAACCGAAATAAACCCGCTTTTAAAAGAAAACCTGAAAGGAATCTGGGCTTCCGACGAATACAGGGAAACACTTTTTCGCACCAATTCCGTGACAAAAACATTGAAAGAATATACATTCTACACAGACATTGTTTTTGACGAGGACACTACACTTCACTGCAATCGACCGGATTTCATGGAGGAAAATTATTGCGGACTACAACCGGATTCAACAGTGATAGGTTTGTTCGGGGAAGCAGATAAAATGAAAATAATCTCAGCTGAGAAGAATACTTTAATCATACGCGATAACTCGGGGAAATCACATTCATTCACGAGAATACGGCCCAACGTCGATTTGGAATCTATCTATCTTGAAATTTCCGCAGGAAACACAGCCATTGAGAATGCATGGCTTAAAGGTAAATATACATTTGAAAGTAAATCCAACTATTTTGAACTGGTGATCAACGGTGATGGAACAGTAATTTCGGACCAGAACATTCAAAAGGTTAGCATTTTCTCCTACATGGGTGAAGATCTTTTATGCTTCATTTACGCAGATGAATCCTATAAAGAATATGCAATAAAGAGTTGTTCGGAAACGGAAATGAAACTTCAGGAAATAAAAGAATTGTATGAAGAAGACCAGCCGATAAAATACACCCGGAAGGTTGCGGTTTTGAGGAGGAAGTAGCTTTACTTTCGTTTTTGTCTCAACTCCGCCCGCTTTCTGAAATATCCGAAGAAATACCAAACCAGTAAAAACTGTGTGTAGCCGTAAACGGTATCTTCAATCGGAATAGTTAATAAGCGAATGTTCAGGATTTCAGAAGAGTTGTAGTTCACAATCGGCGAATCAAGTCCGGTTCCTGTTAAAATGCCGTTGACTGGGAAGAATCCGAGCATGAGGATACAGAAAATGAGTGATGCTTTCGCAATCCAATCTACCTTCGCAATGAAATACAGGTAACTCATTGTAAGAATGGCGCTGAGAGCAGTGAGCATCGGATAAGCGTGGTCGTAAAAACAAACCGCAACCGCCAGGCAGGTTAAAATGGTTATCCAGGCAATAATTGGATTATACTTTTTCAATCCATTAAACTGAAAGAATTTCTCCAGGAAAAAGAATGTGAAAACGCATGAGAACGGAATACAGATAAAGAACAACCATTCCTCCAGCGGCAAACCGAGTATATCTATTCCCAGCGTGTAATCGAAATTGAACCACCAAACGCCATTTTTTGCAAACCAGATATCCCAAACAATAAACGGAATTGCAACCACAGCGCTTGCTTTCAGGAAACTCAAAAAGTACTTGTGAAACTGAATTCTTCGATCAAAAGAGAAAAGGAAACAGACAATAACTGTAAAAAATTCAATTAAAAGGTATGTGTAACTTTTCACTTCTGTTTGGCAAAATAGATTTTAAAATACTTGATCGGAACCCAGAGAAATCCATAACACTCACCATCTTCTCTTGTAATGTGTTTGTGATGCTGTTTGTGTGCCCGGCGAATAGAAAGCAGATACTTGTTTTCAGTATTACGCAGGATCTTCAGCCGCTGATGAATAAACAGGTCGTGAACGAAAAAATATGCTCCGCCATATAGAGTGATTCCTATTCCAATGAAGAAACGATAATCATAACCGTGGCTCACTCCCAAAAGGATGAGTGCAATTGCGGGAATAGCGAAGATCACGAAGAAATAATCGTTCCGCTCCAGTTTTCCTTCGTTGGAATGATCGTGATGATCT
>CAMLIF010000019.1 GCA_946479985.1 uncultured Flavobacteriales bacterium | reverse complement strand
ATATTGTATTCACTTTCAAAACTAAGCTTAATCCGCTTTTATAAAATAAGCGGCAATGGAAATCTACTTTCCAAACTTTAGTCAAACTAAAAACGTATTATGAAAAAGCTACTTTTAACGTATCTGCTCTTAGCAGCAGGATTTCTAACGGCGCAGACCGCCGAATTTACTGCCAGCCCTCAAACCATCTGTGTAGGAGGAAATGTACAGTTCACGGATGCCTCTACAGGTGCAACAAGCTGGTCGTGGACTTTTATTGACGGTGGATCAGGTCAAACCTCATCTCTTCAAAGTCCGATTATTACATACAGCATTGCTGGTGTTTATACGGTCATACTAACCGTCACAAACGGCATCTCCAGCGACACAGAAATCAAATCCGGATACGTAACGGTTGTGAATAATGCTTCACTAACCTTGATATCGTCTGTCGGATCTGATAATCAAACCATCTGTGAAAACACTCCTTTGGCTCCAACCATAAAATATGATCTGATTGGAGCAACCGGTGCAGTGGTCAGCGGCTTACCTCCGGGAGTAAGCGATTCGTTTACACCATCGGCAATGGGTGGCACAGTTTCAATCTTCGGAACCCCTAACGTTCCGGGAACATACAATTATACTGTAACATCTACAGGAGGCAACTGTGCACCTGTGTCGGCTATCGGAACTATAACAGTTGAGGCTGCGGCAACAATTACCTTTGTATCTGCAGCGGGAACGGACAACCAAACGGTATGTCTTAACTCACCAATTATTTCAATTGATTATGTATTCGGCGGTTCAGCTACAGGAACAACTACTACCGGATTGCCTCCCGGGATTTCTTCATCAACTGCAGGAAATATGACAAGCTTAACCGGAACGGTTTCCACAGCAGGTTCGTTTCCATATTCAATCTCAACCACCGGAAGTACTTGTCCGTCAGTTACCCTAAACGGACTTATCTCTGTGGATGCATTACCGGGCTTGGCGTTGAATTCAGCTGCCGGAACAGATAATCAAACTATTTGTGAGAATACTGCTATTTCAACTATCAGTATTGGTTTTAGCGGATCGGCAACAGGTGCTAGTGTTTCAGGACTTCCAACAGGAGTATCAGGAACTGTTTCTGCTTCAAATTTTCTAATAACAGGTACACCAACTGTGCCCGGAACTTATCCCTTTACGGTGACAAGTATTGGAGGTAGTTGTCCGTCAGTTACTTTCTCAGGTTCTATTACAGTATCCCCTTCTCCGACTATTATTCTTACATCAATGGCAGGAACAAACAACCAGACAGTTTGTGAGAGTACTGCAATTACGGCAATAACTTATAGTATAGGAGGAAGTGCTACTGGTGCAGCCGCATCCGGATTACCTGCTGGTTTAACTGAAAATTTTTCTGCGGGAATATTTACTATCAGCGGTACACCTATTGTTAGCGGGTCATTCAACTATACTGTTACCACCACAGGAGGTGTTTGTTCTCCTGTAACTGCCAGCGGTACCATCCAGGTAGATGCTTTACCTGTTATTTCACTAAGTTCGGCACCGGGAACGGACAATCAGAATGTTTGTGAAAATACTGCAATAACAACTATTCAATATACGCTTGGCGGAAGTGCTGCAGGAATTACTGCAAGCGGTTTACCTGCAGGTGTTTCAACGACTGTAGTTGGAAATATTGTTACCATTAACGGATCTCCTGCCCTGGTTGGAACATTCAGTTATACGCTTACCACAACCGGAGGAACCTGTATACCGGTAACAATTTCAGGAACTATTATTTCTGACCCTGCCCCAACAATTACATTAATATCAGCTGTTGGAACCGATGGCCAAATAGTTTGTCAGAATACAGGCATTACACCGATTGACTATATTGTTGGCGGAAGTGCCACAGGAGCAAGCGTATCAGGACTACCCGCCGGTGTAACCGGTACTTTTGCCGCAGGAATACTTTCTATTACTGGTAACCCAACTGTTAGTGGATTGTACAACTACACAGTTACAACTTCCGGTGGTGTTTGTACTGCGGTTACTGCAAACGGAACTGTCCAGGTAGATTCCCTGCCTGCTATAGTGTTAAGTTCTGTTGCCGGATCAGATAATCAAACTGTTTGTCAGAATACAGCAGTTACAACTATTGAGTATTCTATCGCCGGAAGTGCTTCAGGGGTAACATCAACTGGTTTGCCGGCAGGTATATCTGTCAGCGTAGCCGGTAATATCGTTACACTCAGCGGATCTCCAACCATTGCCGGAACCTTTAACTATACACTTACAACAACAGGGGGAACTTGTACAGCGGTTTCAATTTCAGGAACCATTATTTCTGATCAGGCGCCAACAATCGCATTAACCTCAGCTGTTGGAACTGACAATCAAACAGTTTGTCAAAATACCCCAATGACAACACTTACTTACAACGTTGGCGGAAGCTCAACAAGTGCAGTAGTTACCACATTACCTGCAGGTTTAACGGGCGGATTTGCTGCTGGTACTTTCACTATCAGCGGTACTCCGACAATTGCCGGAACTTACCCGTTCACTGTAACCTCTTCCGGCGGTGCTTGTTTACCTATAAGTCTTTCCGGGAGTATTATTGTTCAAAGCCCGGAAATAACGCTGACTTCAACAACTTACACAAATGATCAGGTTATTTGTCTTGGAAACGCATTATCAACTATCAGTTATAATGTTGGAACAACTGTTGCTGTGAATGATTTACCTGCGGGAGTAATCTCAACATATACAGCCGGTTCACCGAACACGTTAACTATTTCAGGGACTCCAACAACTGTAGGAGCATTTTATTACACCATTTCTGCAACCGGCGGATGCGGGAATAACCTGGTTGTAGGAAACATCGAAATACTGGCGCCAATTTCAGGAAATACGAGTGGCAATAACACAACTATTTGTGAAGGAAACACTTTTAATCTTACAGGCGGTACGCTTGCCAATTCGGGCAGCCCATACATTTTCGAATGGCAGGCATCTGTTTTAGCGGCAGGTCCGTATGTTCCTGCTCCCGGGATCAATAATGCATCCAATTACTCAGGCCAGGTTGATTTTTCAGATTCTTTGCTGTACTACAGAAGAGTTGTGAGCAATGCTACATGCTCAGACACCGCAGCATTTGTTCAGATCAGTTTAGATTCGCTGCCAGCAATTCTTTCGAGCGGTTCAGGAACAATGTGTTCAAGTGATTCACTTATTTTGGCAGGAATAGCTTTGAGTGCAGGTAATATCTCTTCCTGGTCGTACCCGGGAACAGGTCAAATTCTCAATCCGCTTTCGGCTGCACCTACATTTGTGGCAGGTCAGGGAGAAACAGGTTCAACTTTACAACTTCATTATTTTGTTTCAAGTTCAAACAGCTGTGCACCTGATTCTGTTGAAGGAATTTATCCAATTACTGTACTGGCAAATCCAACTGCTAATTTATCAGGAACAGCAACTGTCTGTGCTAACGGAACATCTGTTGCAATCAACGGAGCATCAATTACAAATGGAAGTTTCGCATGGCTGCATAATGGCAATGGCTTACTTTCAGACACTGCAACGCTAACTCCGAGTTACTACACTGATTTAACGGATACGAATTCTATCATCACGATTGAGCTCGTTGCATCATCCGGTGCGGCATGCACCAATTCCATTACCGACACTGCATCATTTATCATTCAGGTGCTGCCTTATGGAATCAACCCTGCCGTTAACGCTTTTGCAGGTTCGAATGATACAATCAGTATCGGAAACGGTGTACAATTGTCAGGAAACGGTACTGCAATAGTTTCCTGGATATGGTCGCCATCAGCGGGTCTTTCAGACTCAACGGTTTCCAACCCGTTTGCAAATCCTTCCCAGACCACAGACTACGTTCTTTCTGTAACAGATATTAACGGTTGTATGGATTCAGACACTTTAACAGTATTTGTAGAAACAGATTACGCGGTTTTCATTCCAAACCTGTTTTCCCCGAACGGAGACGGATATAATGATACATGGGAGATTCCTGAAATTGCCAACTACCCGAATACAGCTGTTCAGATTATCAACCGCGAAGGACAGGTAGTGTATTCCAACGAAAATTATGACAATACCTGGGATGGTACTCACAAGGAAAAAGACTTACCTGAAGCAACCTATTATTATCTGATTGTATTCGAAAACTCAGATGTAAGCTATAAAGGAGCAGTAACCATTCTAAGAAGTAAAAAATAACTACTAACTATTAAAATTGTTCACCATGAAAAAAATATATACACTAGTGGCTCTATTCTTCTGTTCAAGCGGAATTGTAACTGCTCAGCAACTGCCATTCAGCAGTCAGTATTTCACCAATATGTTTACGATTAATCCTGCTTTTACCGGTGCAGACGAATACGGACAAATCTTTTTATCCCACAGAAGTCAGTATGCACATCTGGAAGGAGGTCCGCAAACAAGTTATATGTCGGTTGACGGAAAGATTTCAGATAACATTGGCCTGGGACTGATTGCGTATCACGACCAAACGGATATTTTATCCCGTACAAGCGTGATGGCTAACTATTCTTATTCAGTTCGTTTCTCTGACAACCATTCACTTCGAATGGGGATTTCTGCAGGAGCGCAAAATAACACCGTAGATTATGATAAAGCTTTGGTAGTTGATCAGCAAGATCCGATTTTGTTCAACTCACGCCAAAACAGAACTTCTTTTGCAGCAGATTTAGGAATCGCCTACCGTTGGAATGATTTACAGGTTGGAATTGCCATTCCCCAGCTTCTGGTTAAACAACCGGGTTTCACCAACAACTCCGGAAACAGTATCGTTTACAATAACAACCGTCATTTTCGGGGAACTTTGCGTTACGATTTCACCTTAAATGCAACAAGAGGCATAACAGCTTATCCATTAATAATGATCAGAGCCGTAAAAGGAGCTCCGGCACAATGGGATATTAATGCCATCATTGACCATAAAAAATGGGGCTGGTTTGGTGTTTCCTATCATAGTAACTACGCCGTTTCGATTAGCGCAGGCGTGCGATACAAAAATTTGAGTGTGGGATATTCCCATGACATCATTGTTGGAACCACAGCTAATTACAGTCGAAGCTCATCTGAATTTGTATTGATTTATCATTTAGGTGATAAATGGCGCAAACAGCAGGCTGTAAATGATGAGTTAACAGAACGACTGGCAAAAACCGAAAGTGATAATCTGCTTCAGCAAGCAGAGATCGATCTGCTGAAAAAGGAAACAGACGAATTGGCTGAACGGGTTCGTAAAACAGAAGAAGCGCTCGAAAAAAACCAATTGGCTCATGACTCTATCCATACAGATGTGGAGGAACTCCAGGAAGCGATAGAAAAAGTTCCTTTTCACCAACCTCAGAAAGAGCTTGACAATAAAGGAATCAATACCGGAAAAGCAGAAAACTATACGATCGAAAATAACGCGGCTGAAGCAAGTATGATCGAACAAACAAAAGAAACCGCTCCAAGCGGATACTATGTTGTGGTTGGTGCTTTCGGTGTTAAGTCGAATGCTTACAGATATCTCAATACTTGTTTTGAAAAAGGACAGAATAACACCAAAATCCTACTCAACAAAAACAACGGTTTGCGTGAGGTATTTATTTACTATACAACTAACGAAGAGGAGGCTCTGGCCTACCGCAAGCAGTTTACAGAAACGTATCTGAACATTTGGGTATTGAAATTAAAGTAGCGTATTTCAATATTCTGTTTAAACAGATACAGCAAAGGCATTCGTTATTGGATGCCTTTGCTTTTTAAAAGAATTATTTCTTCAGTTCGAGTACTTCCACCATTGGTTTTCCGGTCATCGCATTCGGTCGCTGCACATCCAATACATGAATCAAAGTAGCAGCAATATCTATTATTTCATAAGGAGTGAACACATCTCCATGATTTCCCGTTCCGTAGAACAAAACAGGAACCTGCGTATCGTAATTAAATGAAGAACCATGACTTGTTCCTTTCCTGGTTTCCTTAGTATCTTCTCCTTTCGATAAATAACCGGGCTGAAGAATGTAAATCAATTCCCCGCTGCGTTCTTTGTCATAACCCTGCATTGTCATTTTCTGCCAGATATTTGCAGGAACTGATTTGAGTTCTTCCCTTGTATAAACTTCTTTTACTTCGGGCCACAGATCAATTTCCTGTTCAATAAATGCAATTATCGAAGCAGTATTCTCGTGACGAACGAATTCTGGTTTCAGATACACATTGTTGTTTCCAACTGTCAGAATGGGATCTACCTGGAATTTGGTGATACATTTCGCTCGTAAACTATCCAATCTGGCATCTTTAAACAAATATCCACCCGGCAGGTTGTGATTGATCAGATACTGCGGAACCGGAACAACGGCATGATCTGCTGTCAGCATAACCACATATTGTCCTCTTCCTATTTCTTTGTCCAAAACTGCAAACAACTTCACTAAATCCTGGTCTAAACGATAGTAAAGATCTTCCAGTTCCAGTGAATACGGCCCATACTCATGACCAACGATATCCGGAGTGCTGTATGAAATTGCAAGGAAATCACACTGCTCATCTTTTCCCATTTGTTCTCCGCGCATGGCTGCTATAGCGAAATCAGTCAAATATGTATTAGCGAATGGTGTTGCCGTAAACAGCCCTATTTGTTCTTCGAGTGTTTTATCTGAGAAGTTATACGGGAATGTAGGTGTTTTCTTTCCTCCAATCGGCAGTTCGTACGGAGAATTATCCAGCTGTCTGGTATAAAGCAGCGAATCTTTCGAAAGATCCCAGGTTTTACCTAAATAGGTTGAGATTCCGTTTTTTGTCAGAAAATCGCCGTACCAGCTGGGATAACTTTTCATGTAATAACTGCTGGTAATAAACGATCCGGAAGAATAATCATACCAATACGCCCCATCAGGCATGTGGCCTGAAGGCAAAATGGCGCCGCGGTCTTTTATCGAAACACCAACTACTTTAGCATCCGGATAAGTTAACTTCAACTGATCGGTAATAGTATTTGCACGTAAGAAATGAGGAGAACATTTTCCGCTTGCTGATGTTGACCCGACTGTTGCAAACGTGGTGTCTTCCACACAATTCGAAAAACGCTGGTATTCGCGGTTGTACCAATCGTTAGCAACTATTCCATGATTTGAAGGAGTTGTTCCGGTGTAAACAGAAGCATGTCCCGGGCCAGTATAAGTCGGAACATAATTGTAAGTAACGTTGCGGAAATTCATTCCTTTGTCCATTAATCGCTTAAAACCTCCCGATTCAAAATTGTTGTAAAAACGATACAAATAATCGTAAGTCATTTGGTCAACGATAATTCCTACCACTAATTTGGGAGTGTCTTTCTGAGCTTGAAGTCGGTTTAAGGAAAGGATGAAAAGTGCTAATAGTGCTATTCTGAATCTCATATCTCAAGCTTTTTAGACAAATCTACCGAACGAATTCAAGAAATGATGAAATTTGCAGATAAATTTAAAGGAAGATCACAAATGCTGGGACTGAAATTGCCAACCGACCCAAGATGGGTAAACATTGTAGAAAAGAACATTTCGGAAATTTTATCTGATCATGCGTTCTGTGAACAGAAAGCTGCGAGTAACGCCATTTCAATCATTGTTCAATATCCGCAATTCCCGGATATGGTGAAAGCCATGACAGAAATTTGTCAGGAGGAGATGGAACATTTCGGAATGGTGCATGATAAAATCCTGGAACGTGGTTTTCAGCTTGGTTTCGAGCGCCGTGATCCGTATGTACATGATCTGCTCGATTTCCTGAAAGCAGCTCATTCAGGCAATCCAAAGAAATCTCACATGGTGAATCAGCTGCTTTTCGCCGCTATGATTGAAGCCAGAAGCTGTGAGCGTTTTAAAATTCTTTCGGAACAGATTAACGATGAAGATTTGAGAACATTCTACCGCAGCTTAATGGAAAGCGAAGCAAGACACTACATCACCTTTTTGAATTTCGCCCGGAAATACGGAGAAGGAATAGACGTTGACACCCGCTGGCAGCAGTTCCTGGATTTCGAAGCAGGTTTAATGGATAAATACGGGAAAGAAGAAACGATGCACGGTTGATGATTATTGAAAGGAGTCCAACTAACTCCTCCCTTGAGACCTCCCTGTTTGTAGTCAGGCAGGGAGGTCCGGGAGCTTGCCAGAGACACAAATCTCACTGTCCTCCCCCTTAATACGCCTTCCGCCTGAGGCGGAGTGGAGACGACAATTAATCTTTCCTTTTTAAGTATTCCTTTTCCCTCTATAAAACAACAAACTCAACCCTCCTGTTCATAGCTCTTCCTGCATCAGTTGAATTCGACGCTACAGGTTTTCCGCTTCCGAATCCTTCAGTTTGAATTCTGTTTTCCGGAATTCCTTTCGAAACCAGGTATGTTCTTACGGCATTTGCACGCGCTTTTGAAAGTGTCAGGTTCGAAGATTTGTTCCCAATGTTATCTGTGTGACCGTAAAGCGCTATATTGTAAGTAGGGTTGCTTTTAAGGAATGTCACCACCTTTGTTAATTCCAGGTTAGAACTTGCCTGCAGCGTTGATTTTGCAAAATCGAAGTTGATATTCTTAAGCACCAGTGTTTCTCCTTTTTTCGCCGTAGTTCCGTTGAAGTAAGTCACTTTAGTAGTTTTCGTATTTTCAAAAAAGCTTTGAGTGAACGTAGGTAATCCCAATCGCGCAAGTCTTCCATGCAGATCAACCGTATTCATTTTCATTTCGCAGCCAGTTCCAACTACATTGGGTTTATCAATAGATCCCAGGAAAGGAGTCTTATAAATTGGAAAATAGATCTTTCCATCAGTTGCAATCTGGAGCGCGCCTACCCATTCATTGTTTGGTGTTTTCCCAACTAAGACAGACGAGGCTTGAATTTTTTCAGGTGTTCCCGCCTGCAGATTGTACTGAAAGATCTCACCCGTTCCGGCTGCAGAAGCGTACAACACGTTTCCATCGGGACTAAACTCTACTCCGTACACATACGATTCGTCTTTGAGTTTGATTGTAATTGGTAAAGACAGTGTTCCAGTTGCATTATCAAAATCGAACAACTCAATGAAATTCGTTTCCTCCAAAACCAGGGCAATGTTCGTTCCGTCCGGGTTCGACTTCATATACCCTTGCGTATTAAGAATTCCGCCCTCGTGTACTTTTCCTGCACTTGTAACAACCGGAGTTTTGTTTACTCCATTTTCAGTTACCAGAAAAGCAATAAATTCATTCGACATCCATCGGTGTGCCAAAACCCAGATATCTGTTCCGTTCCGATGTTTTACCGCGGTCATTTTTTCGGTAACCGGCGTGGCAAGTTCTATATTCTTTTCATCCTGGACGACTTCCCCCAATCCTCCTTTCAGATTGGTATTTATTAGAGAATAAGTCATTCCGGCGGCTTGTGCGGTTGCAGCAATTGAGAACAAATAATATTCTCCGGGATGTTTTGGGCGCGGAATTGCAACTCCGGATTGTGTGGATGACGGATCTCCTTTTAATCCCTCACCATTCGCCATAACCTGGTGATTTTGGTTCCAAACCGTAATTCCGTCAGAATAAAACAGTAAATCTCCGGCTTTAGAACTAATAACGGTACAACCTTCATCGGTGAACAATAATCCGTCTTCAATTCCAACCGGGCCGCTTTCACTGAACTTAACTCCCGATTTTTCTCCGAAATACCAATAATCAGCTTCTTTCTGAGCATTTATAAGGCTGTAAAAACAGAAAAAGAATGCGGAAAGGAGTATTTTTTTAGTCATCTCAATAAGTATCAAAGTAATTCGTCAAAAGCAATAATAATTTAAAATAACTAAATTCGTTACTTCATAACACACTTTAAATGAAACTATTTTTCATCTCCTTACTTGCAACAACCAGTTTTGCTTTATACAGTTACACTACCAAGCCACTTGAAGTTGCACCTAAAGAAGTAAAGCAATATCAAACTGAATACGTGTATATTATCATTATCGATGGTCCGCGATTTACGGAGACTTTCGGAGATACTTCCTGTCAATATATCCCGAAAATGGGGAAAGAACTGGTGAAAGAAGGAGTTTTATTAAGTGATTTCAGAAACAACGGACCAACTTATACCAATGCCGGCCACACAGCCATCACAACCGGCTTTTACCAGGGAATTTCTAACGCCGGGAAAGAATTGCCAAAAAGACCTTCCATGTTTCAGTACTATCTGAAAGAGAAAAAAGTGGATAAAAACGACGCATGGTTGGTTGCCAGTAAAGGGAAATTGGAAATTCTTGCAAACACATCAGACAAAAAATGGTGGAATACATTTATGCCGTATACGTATTGCGGTCTGCAGGGAAATAGCTCTGAATACAGCGGCGACGAACCAACATTCAACAAAGTAAATACACTAATTACAAGTGAAAATCCACCGCATTTAATGTTAGTTAACTTCCTTGCAGTTGATTCATACGGACATTCCAATGAATGGGCGAAGTATCTATGGAGTTTACAAACCCTGGACGGATATGTTGACCGTATTTGGAAAACCATTCAAAGCACACCTAAACTGAAAGACAAAACAACATTGATCATTACAAACGATCACGGTCGTCATTTAGACGGACATAAAGACGGTTTTGTAAATCATGGTGATAATTGCGAAGGCTGCCGGCATATTGCGTTTCTGGGTTTAGGTCCGGATTTCAAAAAAGGAGTAAAAATTGAGAAATACGGTGAGCAGATTGATATCTCGGCCACAATAGCGGAAATGCTTCATTTTTGCATGCCAACAACTGAAGGAAAAATTCTAACGGAAATTTTTAAGTAAGCCCCGTATAGTCACCACTTACCTCGTGGTTAGTCCTGATTATATTTTAAATACTCTACATTTGTTTAAATACTTAAAACGAATCTTATGAGTAAAACAAGAAATATTATTGGATGGATATTAGGAGGTTTAATCACCGCATTTCTTTGCTTTAGTGCAACCGCTAAACTGGGTTTAATGGATTTTCCGGGAAAAGAAGCAATGTTTTCAGAAATGGGATTAACCGGAGGCGAACCAATGTTTGTGGGAATTCTGGAAGTTCTTTGTGCATTTCTGTTTTTAATTCCACGAACAGGTGTAATTGGCACAATGTTAATTTGCGGCTACATGGGTGGTGTAATTACAACTCACCTGGAACATAACAAAGAGCCCTTTACAGAGTTGTCTTTCGCAATTCCGTTTGCACTTGCGGTTGGTATTACTGCGCTTATCAGATATCCTGAGCTAACTACTCGTATTATGGGTAAGAAATCTTAAAAGATATTATTGACTAAAAAAGGTCGGGGTGATCCGCCGCGGCGGACACCCCAACCTTTTATTTTCAATTTTCGATTCTTGATATTATCTTTGCCGCACTCTTAATTAAAATAAAACATAGCATGCAACTGTGGAATACATTTAGCAAGGAGGAATTAGAGCAAAAATTACGCGAAGCCGGACACGAGTTTGTGACCATTTCATTTTACAAGTACGCGAAAATTGCCAATCCTCAAATTTTCCGGGATTATTTATACCAAATGCTCAATAACCTGCAAATTGTAGGTCGTATATACGTAGCACATGAAGGTATCAATGCTCAAATCTCGGTACCGACAAATCAATTCAACAACTTCAAAAACGATCTTTATTCGATTGACTTCCTGGACCAGGTACGATTGAACGTTGCTGTTGAAGAAGAAGGAACTGATCTCCCTTTCCTGAAGCTGAAAGTTAAAGTTCGAAACAAGATTCTGGCCGATGGTTTGAACGATGAAACGTTCGATGTAACAAATATTGGTAAACATTTGAGCGCAGAAGAATTTAATCAGCTTACAGCTGAAAAAGAAACTATCCTGATCGATTTCAGAAACCATTACGAACATGAAGTTGGTCATTTCACAGGCGCAATTCTTCCTGATGTTGACACTTTCAGAGATTCTCTTCCACATATCGAAGAAACTTATTTGAAAGGAAACGAAGACAAGAACATTGTCATGTATTGTACCGGCGGAATTCGCTGTGAAAAAGCTTCAGCCTATTTCAAACACCGCGGTTTCGAAAACGTACATCAACTGGAAGGTGGAATTATCAAATACGCCAACGACTGCAAGGAAAAGGACTTAGAGAACAAATTCATAGGTAAGAACTTTGTTTTTGACGAACGCCGCGGAGAACGCATTACAGAAGATATCGTTTCGAATTGCCACCAATGTGGAGAACCTGCAGATGTGCATACAAACTGCGCTAACGAAGCGTGTCATTTATTATTCATTCAGTGCGACAAGTGTAAAACTACATTTTCAAATTGCTGCAGCGAAGAATGTAAAACGATAACAGCTTTGCCCATTGAAGAACAGCGTTTACTTCGTAAAGGAAAAACCTACAGCAACGTAATTTTCAAAAAAGGAAGAACCGGGCACCTAAAAATGCTCCACGCAAAAGAAAATGACTAATTTTCATCATCTAAAAATCAAACTGTGCTAGGAGCTATTAAATGGGATTTTAATCCTGAGATAATCGAGGGTTATCCGACACCAAACTATTACGGATTATTATTTGTAACAGGTTTGGTACTTGGTTTTTTCGTTATTCGGAAAATGTTCCGAAAGGAAGGCGTTCCGGATGCAAAGCTGGATAAATTGCTGCTTTATGTAATCATTGCAACAATTGTTGGTGCCCGTTTAGGACATGTTCTCTTTTACGGTCCGTATTTCGATCATTACGATCAGGCTACCGGCAAATTGATTGAAGGATATTTTTCTCATCCGCTCAGCATCTTAAAAGTTTGGGAAGGTGGATTAGCCAGTCACGGAGGTGCAATTGCTTTGCTGATCGCACTTTGGTTATTCTCTAAACGCGAAGTAAAACAACCTGTTCTCTGGATTTTTGATCGAATAGTAGCTCCAATTGCTATCGCAGGAACGTTTATTCGTTTAGGAAACCTGGCAAACGGTGAAATTGTTGGTCACGAAACCAATGTGCCATGGGCATTTCAGTTTATGCGGGAAGATTGTCCTTATGTCAGTTGTCCGTGGGAAGAAATTCCGGCTCGACACCCTGCCCAACTCTATGAAGCTATCGGATACCTGGCAGTCTTCGCACTCTTAATGTTCCTTTACTGGAAGAAAAACTGGTGGAAAATAGAAGGTCGCTTGTTCGGAGTGTTTTTAGTAGTACTCTGGAGCGTTCGATTCTTTGTTGAATTTGTGAAAGAAGGTCAAACAGATCGCGACGATGTTTGGGCACTGAATACAGGACAAATACTAAGCATTCCTTTGATCCTTTTCGGATTCTATTTATTGTTTAGAAAGAAAAACCGCGATCAGATTTCGATTTATAAGCCGGAATCGGAAAGCAAATAAGAACGATTTCAGAATAATTACCCTGGTAACGGAAGGATAAGTGTACACTTATCCCCGGAAAATAAAAAAAGCCCTGTCAACAAAATAGTGACGGGGCTTTTTTATGATTTCAAAAAAATTTATTTCACCGAATAAGTATACATTAACTGCTCTTTGTATCCTTCCAGGTTAAATTTGATTTGACTTCCCTCCTCTTTTGTATAAGCAAGTTCCGTCAGATCGAATTGAAGTTTTTTAATGATCAGTGCTTTACAAAGATCTTGTTTACCTGTATGCACAATACGAATACTTCTGATTGGAGGAAGAGATTTTGAAATAGCCGTTTGTCCTTCCAACTTGAAATCATGCTTTTCACAGCCACCACCGTATTGAACTGTTACAATCAGATTGTTCCCGTCAATATAAGCCGAATCAATAGTTAGCGGCTGAAGTGAATCTGCTGTAATCTTTGAATAGCCCAAAATAGCCGGTTCTCCCTTTTGCATTTTTTTCGTCTCTATTGTTTGTCCGCTTCCGTCGCCTTTGATTTTACATGCACCGCAGGCAATCAATCCGGCAACAAGAATAAGTGAAAATATCGTTTTCATGTCTTTAGTAATTATTAAACAAATATAATATTCCTCCAGTTTAATTCACCGAAGCAATCTTTGTTCCAAAATGTACCAAAGAAAACACGTAACTTTGTAGCCGCAAAAATATTGAATGAAAACAAAGACGCTTCGTAAGAACAAAGTTAATGTAGTAACACTTGGTTGTGCTAAGAACACCTTCGACTCAGAAGTCATGATGGCACAGCTGAAGGCAAACAAATTTGAAGTTGAACACGAGGCAACTCAGGACGATTCTGAAATTGTAATCATCAACACTTGCGGATTCATTGATAATGCCAAGCAGGAATCTATTGAAACTATTCTGCGTTATGCGGATGCAAAGAAAGAAGGACTCGTAGACAAAGTATACGTTACCGGATGTTTGGCGCAGCGCTACAAAGAAGATCTGGAAAAGGAAATTCCGGAAGTAGATGCTTTCTTCGGAACAAGAGAATTACCCCGTTTACTAAAAACACTGAAAGCCGATTATAAACACGAATTGGTGGGAGAACGTTTACTGACAACTCCTTCGCACTACGCATATTTCAAGATTGCAGAGGGCTGCGACAGACCTTGCTCATTCTGTGCAATTCCGCTGATGCGTGGAAATCACGTTTCTACACCTATGGACCAATTAGTGAAATCGGCTAAAAGTTTGGCTGCTCAAGGCGTGAAAGAAATTTTGCTGATTGCTCAGGATTTGACTTATTACGGATTAGATATTTATAAAAAACGAAACCTGGCTGAGCTAATCGACCAATTGGCAGCAGTTGAAGGAATTGAATGGATTCGTTTGCATTATGCTTTCCCGGCAGGTTTCCCAATGGATGTTCTGGACGCAATGGTAAAGCATCCGAACGTTTGTTTGTACCTGGATATGCCGCTTCAACACGGTTCTACTAAAATTCTTCAGTCAATGCGCAGAGGAATTACCCGTGAAAAAACAGAAGCTTTAGTAAATACCATTCGTGAGAAAGTTCCGAATGTAGCAATCAGAACCACTTTGATTGCCGGTTATCCCGGTGAAACCGAAGAAGATTTCCAGGAAATGTATGATTTCGTTGAACGTATGCGATTTGATCGTTTAGGAATCTTTACATACTCGCATGAAGAAAACACACATGCTTACAACCTCGAAGACGATGTTCCGGACGAAGTAAAAAGAGAACGTGCAGATATCATTATGGAGTTGCAATCCGGAATCAGCTATGATCTTAACCAGGAGAAAATCGGGAAAACATTCAAGGTTTTGTTCGACAGGATTGAAGGCGATTATTTCATCGGAAGAACGGAATTTGACTCTCCGGAAGTAGACAATGAAGTGTTGGTTAAAAAATCAGAGGGATATGTAAGTATCGGCGATTTTGCCATGGTAGAAATCACTTCTTCAGATCATTACGACTTGTATGGCAAATTTGTCCAGGTGTGTTAATATTCGACAGATCTTCATTAAATAGCGTATAAATACTCGATAAACATCGATGAATTTTCATTGTTAATTTTGTATTAATTGAATTAAGCGTAACTTTGAAGCACTTAATATTTTTAATACCTATTACTAATGAAGAAACGTCTACTACTCGTGAGTGGGGTTTGTTTGTTTTTATCGATTCAGTCGATTGCTCAAACAACTTCTACTGCACACGTATTGCCAAAAACTGTAACCGCGGTTACCTCACTAAACACACAAGCAGCTTTAATTTCTGAAAAACAGGTACAACTTGACAATGCAACAAGTACTTCAAGAGCAGCTGTTTCTGAAATCAAAACGCAGCTATCAGATCTTCTCACTACCTATCATGGAATGTTGAAAAGTGAATTCTCTAAAGCAACAACAGATCTAGCTCAAAAAGAACTTTTGGAAGAAATGCTTTACACGGAAAGTCGAATTGCATCCTTATCATCGAATCAACGCTAATCTATTCACTATGAAAAAATCTACATTCAAAGGATTCGTTGCAGGTTTAACGCTTTCCTTATTCAGTATCGGGTCTGTTCAGGCACAAGCCTTCTCAGAAGGTTTCAATGATATCACGCTCCTTGCAGGAAACGGTTGGGCAATGACCAATGCCAGTGTTGCAGTTGGTTCTACAAACTGGTTTCAGGGAACAAGTGTTGCCGGAGGAGGTCCGTTCGACGCATACAATGGTGCTGCAAACGCATACATTGGAGCAAACTTCAACAATACAGGTTCTACAGGAACAATCAGTAACTGGTTAATGACACCAAACCGTACATTCAGAAACGGCGATGTAATTACGTTTTATACACGTAAACCAGCACCAGATAGCTACGCCGACAGATTAGAAGTTCGTTTAAGTACAAATGGCGCAAGCACGAATGTTGGTTCAGGCGCAGCAGTTGGTGACTACACGACACTTTTAATGAGTGTTAATCCAAGTTTGGTGCTGGGTGTTTATCCAACCGCGTGGACTATGTATACTATTACAATTTCAGGTCTTCCTGCACCAACTTCAGGAAGAATTGCTTTCCGTTACTTTGTTACAGGTGCAGGTTCTTTAGGAGCCAATTCAGATTACATCGGGATTGACCAGGTAGATTACACACCTTATGTTTGTCCTACATTTACAATGACTGCAGGAGGTGCATTAACGGGTGGAACTGCCGGTTCTGCATATAGTACAACATTAACACAAACGGGAGCACTTGGTGCACCAAACTTTGCTGTTACGGCCGGAGCTCTTCCTCCGGGATTGACTATGTCGGCCAGCGGAACAATTTCTGGAACACCAACAGCTACCGGAACATTTAACTTTACTTCTACAGTAAGTGATGCAAGTGGTTGTTCGGGTTCTCAAAGTTATTCTATTACGGTTGTTTGTCCTGCAAACCCAACATCGTTAAACGGGCTTCCTGCTTTATGTGACAACGGCACTCCGATTTCACTTACACAGGGATCTCCAGCCGGTGGTACTTATTCCGGAACAGGAGTTACAGGTGGAATGTTTGATCCTGCAGCAGGAACGCAAACCATTACTTATGACTACACAGATGCGTATGGCTGTGCTCATCAAACTTCAAATACAATTACTGTAAATACAGCTCCTACAGTAACCCAAGATCCTATTGGCGCAGTTTGTGACAATTCAGGAACTTTGGCATTAACTGGCGGTGTTCCGGCCGGAGGTACTTATTCAGGAACGGGGGTTACAGGTTCTGATTTTGATCCTTCAATGGGTACTCAAACCGTAACTTATACTTACACAGATGCGAATGCTTGTACAAATTCAGCTACAACATCTATTACAGTAAATACTGCTCCGGCTGTTACGCAGGATCCAATTGCGGACGCTTGTGAAAACGGTGGATTGGTAGCATTAGCAGGTGGAATTCCGGCTGGTGGAACTTACTCGGGAACGGGGGTTACAGGTTCTGATTTTGATCCTTCAATGGGAACTCAAACTGTAACTTATACTTACACAGACGGAAACGGATGTACAAACGATGCTGACGTAACAATCAACGTCAATACTCCTCCAACTGTTACGCAAGATCCGTTTACAGCTGTTTGTGAAGATGCGGGTGATGTAACATTGGCAGGTGGTTTACCGGCAGGTGGTTCTTATTCCGGAACTGGTGTTACTGCTGGAATGTTTGATCCTTCAATGGGAACTCAAACAATTACTTACGCTTACACGGATGCGAACGGATGTTCAAATACAATTGACGAAGACTTTACAGTAAACTCACTTCCTGTTGTAGCTTTGACATTGACAGTAGACGAGTTATGTGTATACAACAGCTCAATTACACTTGCCGGTGCTTCACCGGCCGGAGGAACATTCAGTGGAACCGGTGTTACAGGTTCAAACTTTGATCCGGCAACGGCAGGATTGGGAAGCCATACGATTACATACATGTATACAGATGCAAACGGATGTATGAACTCAGATACAGACGCAATGAATGTTGACGCTTGTTTATCTGTCAGCGAAGCAGACAAAGCAGTTATTTCTGTTTACCCGAACCCAAGCTCAGGATTATTTGAAGTTGCAGGTTTAACAGGAACATCTACCGTTAAAATCGTTGATTATCAAGGAAGAGCAATCAATTTCAACATGGTTTCTATCGGTAATTCTCAGGCTTCTATCGACATTTCTGAAATGCCGAACGGAATTTACCTGATGAATGTAGATAACACTATGATTCGTTTGGTGAAAAACTAATAGTTAAGTTCACTATAAAGAAAGGCTACATGAATTTGTAGCCTTTTTTTGTTTCCATAAGTAATTCCAAAATAACTAATTCCCTATATTTGAGAATGGATATTCAGACCCGACTGCTCGAACAACTAAAAGCTAAATTACCCCCCGATGTTTCTTTGGGTAAACTCCTGATGGATGATTTGGATTTGTCGCGCGATTCTGCCTACAGACGAACCCGTGGCGAAACTGCTTTAAAACCGGAAGAGATTCAATATTTATGTGAAAAGTATGATTTGTCTATTGACAAAATTATTGGCGTGAATGGCAAGAATGTCACTTTTCAATACAACCCGATTCAACGCAGCGAATTTACATTTGAAACTTATCTGAACGGGATTATGGATGCCTACAAGCGAATGGCAGCTCAGCGTACACAGGAACTGTTCATGTCGAATTTAGATTTGATCGTTTTTCAGCTTCTGAATTCCCCTGCACTTATTCGTTTCAAGTTGCTGTATTTCGCTAAATGCTATCTAGGTATTCCTTCTTTAAACGATGTAAAATACAGCAAAGGCTGGAAAGGAAATATTGACGATCAGCAGCTGCAGCAAATGCTTCATTTTTATCAGCGTATAAAAACAACCGAAGTCATTGGTTTCGATGCAGGGAAAGGAATTCTGCGCGAGATTGTTTCGTTCTATGAACTAGGCTATTTTGAAACAAAAGAAGATGCACTCTACCTGATCGATGAATTAAGCGGGATTATCCAGCACATTAAAGATCAGGCTGAAATTGGACGCAAATTCATTAAAGGTCAGCCGGTAATTACGGAAGAAGGGAATTTTTCTTTGTATTTACATCAAACCTACATTCAGGACAACACGTTCATTTCCGAAACCAACGCCTACCGAATGTTGTATATCACTCACAACATGATGAATTACCTCTACACCATTGACCAGGATTATGTCAATAAATCATTCGCCATCTTTAAATCAATGCTGAAAAGCTGTATCAAAATCAGCGAAGAAAACCAGCGTCAGCGCAATGCGTATTTCGACAGTCTGCTTGCTTTCGTCCAAAAAGCCAAGGTTCGGATAGACGGAGTGGATCTTTTTTAATTTTTTTTCAATCCCAGGCAACCTTTTTGAATTAGCCCGGGTAACTGGGTTAGAAAAGAATTTTGATTGGATGTTCCGGAAAGTTTTAAGCATCATCAAATTCTAAAAATTAACTGTTTCGGAATGAAAAAAACGATTAAATAATTTCGTCCAACTAATTAGTATCATTTGTCGTCTAACGGAACACCACCGAACAGATGATCAAAAAACGGATAGAAATCAGGAATACCTGGTGAACTCGAAATAACTTGTATTGGGCGTAACAGAAGACATAGCGAAAAAATTCAAAAATGGTGAAAGGAAAGCTTTTGACCATGTTTACAACGCCTTTTCACCGGCAATGTATGGAATTAGCCTTCGCTATACCCGATGCGCTGATGATGCCCAGGAAGTTTTACAGGAAAGTTTTATCAAGATCCATAAGCATTGTGGTCAATATTCATTAGACCGACCATTAGCCGCCTGGATAAAAACCATTGTAATCAATACTGCACTTACATATATCAGAAAGAATTACAAGTTTGAACTTCACGAATCGGATGATTATTTTGACGAACAAAATGAACCGGTTTTCGACGAAGAAGACAAAGAAATGATCAAACGTCAGCTGCTGGCGTTCCTGACAAAATTGCCGGATGGATACCGCACGGTTTTTAACTTATTTGTTTTGGAAAACCTCACACATAAGGAAATTTCCGAACATCTGGGTATTTCTGAAAGCACCAGTAAAACCCAATATTTCAAGGCCAAACGAATGATCCAGCAATGGTTGAAGGAAGCTGGCCACAAAACTGAAACCGCATGAGAGAGACAGATGATATAGAACGTTTGTTCCGGGAGTCTTTTGAAGGATTCGAGGTAGCTCCGCCTGCATCGGTTAAGGATGCAATCGATAAAGGAATTAAACGGAAAAAAAGCTTTATTTGGTGGTTGTCGGCACTGCTGCTGGTGCTGATAGCTGCTGCCGGTTATTTTGTTACTGGTACACGTTCAAATCAGAAAGATTCATCTGCCGAAATTTCTTCGGCTCAATATTCCGATTCTCCAAATCAGAATAGTTCAAAACAGAACTCAACATTAAATTCCAGTAAACATCGCACTCACTCTGATTCTCAGTCGAACGGTATTCCATCAAAGAACAACATCAACTCAAAATCACAATCAAACAAACTCTTCGAACAAAATAAACACACAACAAATTCAGCAAATCCTGATAATAAATCGAAGAAAAAAAGCTCTCCGAAGACAGAAGCAGCTTCAACAGTGAAGTTTTACAAAACACAGAAAAACAGTTCTAAGGGAGAACAAAATAAAAGCAATTCGAAAATTAAAGCGCTGCCGGCTAGTAATCTGAAGCAATTCCCGGTAGCCAATAAACAGATCAAAGGAACAACAGAAAAGCAAAAACAATTGCCGGTTCAAAATCGGGTTTTAGCTGCTAATCCAAAGTTGATTGACAGTTCAAATCCAAAATCTCCGGATAAACAATCCAAAGAGAAAGAAATGGATCTTACTTCACTGGATCCGGATAAAAAGCCTTATCCTAATTTAGATTCTGCCAGAACTTTGACAATAGAATCACCTCAAAAAGATTCGAAAGACGATGCGAATAAGGAAGACAACTGGACGCTTTCATACTACGCCGGACCTCAATTCGATATCTGGCGAACCCGTACTCAGGACGAAGAATTGACATTAAAACCATCGTTCAGAACGTCTCTGGAGATTAACCGGAACTTACCTTTGAACTTCAGTATTTCTACCGGTGCGGGTTACAACAAATTCGAGGAAAAATACTCTGTCAGTTATATTCAAAGCATTGATTCCGTTTATGCAGGCACGGATACTATTCCAATCTTCGATCAGCAAAATCCGGATTCGATTATCGGGTATAATTTTGTAGACGTTTACACTTCAGACACAGTTAAAGGAACCCGAAATAACACATTCAATACCACAGCAATTTCGATTCCGCTGCACTTACGGAGAACATTCGAATTATCAGATAAATGGGTTGTGATGACAGATTTAGGTGCCACATTCAATTTCTATACAACAACAAAATCGAATAGCTCTGATTCCATTCCTCTTGAGTCAGGATTAAACAGTTTCGGGATAAATGCTTCCATGCGACTTCATGCCGGATATAAACTCAATAATTGGATGTTCACCATTGGTGTAAACGGTTCATTGTATCTGAAAACACCGGTGAATTATGACGGACTAACGAATAAACGCTATTATTTCAGTCCGCAGCTGGGTATTCATTACACATTTTAGCTTTTGATGTTTCTCGGGTGATAACTCAAAATGGCTTCCCTCAGGAATCGCTGATCTAAATGCGTATAAATTTCAGTGGTTGTAATGCTTTCATGGCCAAGCATTTCCTGGATAGCTCTTAAATTTGCTCCGCCTTCAATCAGGTGCGTTGCAAACGAATGCCGGAATGTATGCGGACTAATCGTCTTAGTCACTCCAGCCAAAGCGGCCAATTGTCTGACGATGGTGAAAATCATAACGCGCGTTAACTTCGCTCCTCTCCGATTCAGAAAAACATAGGCTTCATTTCCTTTCTTGATCTGAAGATCTGAACGTTCGTTTTCAGTATAAGCAATCACTTCTTCTTCTACCGTTTCGCTTACAGGAACCAGTCGTTCTTTGTTTCCCTTTCCAATTACGCGAATAAATCCTTCCTTGAAAAAACAATCCTCGAAACGTAAATTCACCAGTTCACTCACACGCAATCCACAACTGTAAAGCGTTTCAATAATTGCAACATTGCGTTGTCCTTCCGGTTTCGACAGATCTATAACCGCAATAATTCGTTCAATTTCTTCGAGGGTTAATACTTCCGGCAATTTCCGCCCGATCCTTGGCATTTCCAATCCTTCGGAAGGATCGTCTTTGCGCACATCCTCCAATAACAAAAAGTCGAAAAACTGTCGCCAGCCTGAGATAATACGCGCCTGGGAACGAGCACTTAATCCTAAGTCGAATAATTGTGCGACAAAATTCTTCAAATGTTTGGTTTGAACATGTTCCGGCGATAACCCAAAAGGTTCACAACAATCTTTCAACTTGCAGACATCTTGCTCATACGCCAATATAGAATTAGCAGATAAACTCCGTTCTATTTTCAAGTAATGAACAAATTGCTTAATATAGCGCTCCCAATCTTTCACAAATGCGAATTCTAATTTTGAATGGTCCGAATTTAAATCTTTTAGGAACACGTGAACCAGAAATTTACGGTACACAGACGTTTTTAAAGTTTTTTGAGCAATTAAAAGCTGATTACGGCAACGACCTGGAATACATTCAGACCAATGTGGAAGGTGAATTGATCAATGCGCTGTACGATTCAAAACACGAAGGAATTATTCTGAATGCAGGCGGTTACACACATACGAGTGTTGCACTTCGCGATGCGATTTCCGGAATCCAGGTTCCGGTTATTGAAGTTCATATCAGCAATCTGGCCCAACGTGAAGAGTTCCGGCATAATTCTATGATTACAGCGGTTTGTGCCGGTTCCATTATGGGATTCGGATTAGAAGGTTATGCTTTAGCACTTGAATATTTCAAAAGAAACGTAAGGAGTAAGATCGGATATTGATCAGATTAGCACTACGAAGAATCTTTTATCGGATAAAATTCACAAAACCGGCAGCCTCAAATTTTTCACCGTTCCTGTATTCTCCTTTCGCTGTAATGTAATAAACACCGTCCTGCGTTTCTTTTCCCTGCCAATCGTGAATGAGGTTATTGGATTTATAAATCTCAAGGCCCCAGCGATTATAAACCACAATTTCCACTTTATTAATCCAACAACTACTTACAATTTCCACGGGATAATGCTTCTCAACCAATGTTACCGTTTTCGGAAACGTCAACTGGCAATTTTCACTTTGAGCGAAAACAGCGGAACTAATACAGAGTAAAAATGCAATCAGAGTAATTTTCATAAAACAGTTTTTTCAGCTTACAACTTCACTACAGTTTGGTTCAATTCTTAATGCGTGCTTTCAGCTGTTTTATTTGTAAGTCTGTTTTCACTGAACTATTATCCTCATAACTAAACCGCGGAAGAACAATCATCAATCCAATAGCAAGCAGTGCAGGCATTGCCTGAACAAAGAAAATTGTTTTTGAAGCAGACAACGCACCATATATTCCGGCAATTGAAACACAACTCAGAAAGAACAAGCGGATATTGAATTGCCAGTAAACATCTGTGATGAAGAATGTCCAGATGAGACCTGCGGCGAGAAAACCGTTGTATAATCCCTGATTTGCAGCTAAGGCTTTGGTAGCCGGAAACAATTCTTTCGGGAAATTAACGAAAACCTTAGGAGCACGCGTTGTCCATGCAAACATCTCAAGCCATAATGTATAGATGTGAAATGCTGCAATAATTCCAACTAAAATTCCAATAATAGTTTGCATAACGATAGTTTTAGTTAAAAATACAATTTTTACAATCTAAAATTCACAAAGCATAATAATTATGCCAAAATTGAATTCTACCTGATATTGCTAAAGGATTCAATTTTCAATTCCTACCTTTACATCATGCGTTTCGACATTCTTACCATATTACCGGAATTATTAGAAGGACCGTTCTCTGTTTCCATGATGAAACGGGCCCAGGACAGAGGTCTTTTGGAAATCCATATTCACAATATCCGCGATTACTCCACTTCTAAGCATAAAAATGTAGACGATTACCAGTACGGAGGCGGAGCAGGAATGGTTATGTCTATTGAACCGATTGCTGCGCTTATTGAAAAACTGAAAGCCGAACGTACTTACGACGAGATCATTTATATGACTCCCGACGGAGAGTTGCTGGAACAGCGGCACAGTAACGCATGGAGTCTGAAAGAAAACATAATGATCCTTTGCGGACACTTCAAGGGAGTAGACGAACGAATCCGTGAACATTATATTACCAGGGAAATTTCCATCGGTTCATACGTTCTTACAGGCGGAGAACTGGCAGCAGCTGTTGTTGTAGACAGTATCGGGCGCCTGATTCCCGGAGTTATGAATGATGAAACCTCTGCCCTGACCGACAGTTTCCAGGACGATTTACTGTCTCCGCCGGTCTATACACGTCCTCCCGAATTTAACGGCTGGAAAGTCCCGGATGTACTTATTTCCGGCGATTTCGCGAAGATTGAACAATGGCGCGAGGAACAGGCAATTGAACGCACCAGGACACGCCGGCCGGATCTTTACAAAAAGTTCACGGGAAATGAGTAATTCCTTTCCCCTACCCTGCATCAGCTGAAACATCAGTAAGGGCTCCGGTAGTCTTGGCCGTGGACTTAATAGTCTGCTGCAGATTCTCCATTTTCACTTTGAGTGAGCGTTTATGTTTCTTCTTATTCGTGAAAAACGGAACATAAGTCTTGGCAAAATCGTAAATCAATACCCCGGTCATAGCAATAGAAACAGCATAGAACACCTGAAACTGCACAAAATGAATGATCAATCCTGACAAAATTCCACCTAATAAGTATGATCCTAAAACTGCTAGCATCAATTTCGTTTTCTCTACTATTTGCACATTTTGACGATAGGCTTTCTTTGTCAACATTGATAAATGAAGCGCCAGATCAGTTGTTAACCCCGTTAAATGAGTTGTTTTCACCTGGAAATTAGAAATACTCGCGGTTAATCCGTTTTGAAGCCCCATTGCGAAAAGAAGTACCGAAACCAGAATTTCAGTTTGTGTCAAAGTTTCCGTGTAAAAAAACTGACCGTAGAATCCCACAAAAATGAAACAAAGAATTTCCAGGATCATTGGAATACTGTGGGCAAGAAATGTATTCTTCGCCGTGCTGTTAATGATCAGGTTATTGGATAAAAAACTTCCTGAAAAGAACAAGAGGATCCAAAAAAAGACCACTAACATCTGGAACCATTGTCCGCTTGCTATTTCTGTTGCTAAAATGGCAAAATGCCCGGTTAAATTCGAAGTAAATGAATAAAACAGAACCAATGAAGCCACGTTCACCATTCCGGCAATAATTGCGGTAAAACTCCCCAATCTCAGGTTATCCTGAAAAGTTCTGCTATTGCTATATCTGCGTAACATACTTATATAAATGATTATTATTCGCTACTATGATTTATTTCTTTAAAACTTTCGCTTTTCCATCGAAAGCAGTGTTTTTTCTTCTCAGGGTTATTTTCACTATTCCGCGCACATGCACATCGGTATCGAAATGCAGGACCAACTCATCTTTTTTCAACGTTTCAACGGAATATACTTCATGCGTTCCGTCGTTATTGAGCAACGTCAGCACCCTGCCCCTGTCTTTTAAACGCCATTTTATTATATGTTCTTTCCCTGAACGTTCATGCAGTTTAAGTTTGTAATTCGGCCTGAATGTCCAGTTTTCAAACTCATGAACAACCAAATGATTTGCAACGCTTGAACGTTCACTTTCATCCAATTCTTGTTTCACTTTTGCATCATCGTTGTTTCTGTCATAAACCCATGAAACTTCTTTCCATTCACCAATAATGGCTTGTTCCGGGTAATTAGAATGCGTGAAAACAAAATATCCGAATGAACTGAGCATGAAAACCGCTGTAATTAACCCTATCAGTAATTTGGGTTTCATGACAGCGCGTGTTGAAAGGTTTTAACGGAGAAACTGGAGTTATTCTGATCCCACGAGAACAGCTCTTTAGCTACTTTCGATTTACGCAAAAACGGCCGTATATCCATGCTCTTCCTGTTCGATAAATCGAATTCCATGTTATCAGGAATGATCATTTTCGTAACGCAGTTTGCTTCAGTGAAATATTCGAATGAACTTTGAGTGTGACCGTAATAGAAGGCAACCCGGATAGATTTAACTTTTGATCCCAGCTCGTTTTGAACATTGTTTAACTGTTTCAGGAATGTTCTTCCTGCCATCTCCAGTTTCAATTCACTTTCGTCGAAGAATAATAACTCTGAAATTGAATTTGAGAGATAGATCCCGTGAACAAGGATCACTTCAATGGCATCGCCTTCCTGGAACTGAATAAAGGTTTTTAATAACTCAAGTGAGTCCAACTTAAAATCGGTTGGAATAAGAATTGTTGTTTCCATGCTAATTTGTTTTCAGCAAAACTAGACACGGGGTGTAAGGATGAAATAAGAACCGGATTAGAATGAGATTAGAATTTTTAAGAAATTGAAAGAAACGACGCTTCTATCAACTTTTCAATTCTCTCCGGATGGCTATCGGGATTAAATTTTCACTTAGTATATGGCAACACTAACCGAACAAGCGTGCCGTCGTCCTGATTCGATTGTACCAAAATTTTTCCTTTATGCAAACGCATGATATTTCTGGTAAGCGGAAGTCCGATTCCGTAACCTTCAAACGCTGTTGTGTTGGAAGCACGGAAAAACGGATCATAGATATACTGTATTTCTTCTGTTGGAATACCAATTCCGGAATCCTTTACTAAAATAGAGACTTCACTCTTTGAATAGCTCAGTGAAATATTTACTTCCTGGTTTTCAGAATATTTGCATGCGTTCAGAAGTACATTCGACAAAGCAAGCTGCAATAATTGCGAATTTCCGTTCACTTCCAGAAGATCCAGGTTCTCCGGCAAACACTCGTAATCAAAACGAATCTTATTTCCGGGAATGATTCTGTTCACAGTTTCAATTGTCAGGAAAACGAGCTCATCGATCCGGATGCGTTCAATGGTCATTTTCTTCCCGTCGAAACCGGTTTGCGCCAGAAACAGCAATGCTTTGGTTTTCTTATTGAGTTTTTCTGCCTGTTCCAGAATCTGGTTCAATGCTGCTTTGTAATCTTCCGGAGTTCGGTCTTTGCTCAGCATGAGGTCGGCTTGACCAATAATACTTGTTAGTGGAGTATTTAACTCGTGTGAAGCGTTGCTGATAAAATTGTTCTGGGTTTCAAAGCTGGTTTCCAGGCGGTCGAGCATATTATTCATCGTGCTGATCAACTCGCCTAATTCATCGCCTTCCTGTTTGTTTTCCAGGCGAATGTGCAGGTTTTCTGTCCCGATCCTGTGAATTCCGGTACGCAAATCACGCAGGGGTTTTATCAATCGTTTCGACAGCCATAGCGAAACCAAAACGATCAGCGCAATCGAAAACAGGAACATGAATACCAGCAATCCGCCGAGATAATTCTTATACTTTTTATAATACATGTTCCGCGCCGAGGTATAAACCACATAGTTGTTTCCATCATGCGCAGTGTATGTTCTTCCGTAACTCAACAGGTCTTTGTGGCGCGTTTGGTTGGTCCCCATAGAAATTACAGAATGAATAAACTGTAATTCTTTTTCGTTATGTCCTTTCGGGTTTTCAACCCGGTTATCAGTTGTTAGTTTTACAATGATGCTTTTTTCTTCAGGCAATTGCTCCAGGTATTCTTCCTTGAATTCTTTTACAAACTGCTTATCGGTACGTTTATCAAGCTTTATGTGAATGGTTGTATTAGTACGCGCTTTTAGTCGGTCGTAAAAATCATTAAATACAAAATTCGACGATAAGACATAAACGAACACACTGAATATCAAAACCAATGCAGCGAAGGTTGTACTCAACAACAGGATTATGCGCGACCGGATTCTCATTCTTCGTCTCTTAGTACATACCCCATTCCTATTACGGTTTGGATAAGTTTTGTTCCGCCAAACTGGCTTAATTTCTTCCGCAGGTAGTTTACATAAACGTCCACTACATTTGTTCCGAGTTCAAAATCAACTCCCCAAACTTCGTCCAGAATTTCCATTCGGGAAAAAACCTTTTTTGGGTTCATCATAAACAAATGCAGCAATCGGTATTCGGTAGAAGTGAGTGCAATGGGCTGGTCATTCCGTAGAACCGTCTTTTCGTCATCATTCAAAATCAGGTCATCGAACTGGTAAATTGCAGCCACCTGAATTCCATGCTGCCGTTCAACTCTTCTCAGCAACGACCGCACCCGCGCATTCAATTCTATGAACTTAAACGGTTTCGGCAAATAATCGTCGGCCCCGGAATCTAATCCAAGCGCCACATTTTCAGGTGTTCCAAGCGCTGTCAACATGAGTATCGGTACTTCGCTCGTTTCACGGATCTTAGAACAGACCTGCAGGCCGTTGAGTCTGGGAAGCATAATATCCAGGATCACCAAGTCCGGGTTCCAGCTGCTGAAATGATCTAATCCGCTCACACCATCAAAAGCAGAACGAATATCAAAGCCTTCTTCTTCCAATCCTTTTTGCACGATTGAGTTGATCTGCTGATCGTCTTCAATAATAAGTATTTTGCGTTTTGAATTCATCAGGCACTAAAGTAGTAATTAGTGATTAGTTCATCGAATTGTTTCAGTGGGGTTTCTTCATTTTCCTTTTGAGGCAGGGAAAACGTGTCTTTTGAGTTCAGTTTTCTAAACCGCAGTCCAGTTGCCGGTGATCTGTCGGTGAATATCCTGTGATCTTTTTGAATTGATTAGACAAATGGGATACACTGCTATAACCAAGCTTGAACGAAATTTCGGTCAGATTCAATTCACTGTACGCCAAAAACTCCTTTACCTTTTCTATTTTTCTCACAATAATGAAATGCTGGATTGTCATTCCTTTTTCCCTGGAAAACAAATGCGAAATGTAAGCATAGTCGCAATTGACTTTTTTACTGATATAATCCGAATGATTTACCCTGGGGTTTTCAACTGAGTAGTCGACCATCTCAATAATTGCTGCTTTGGTCTTTTCAACCAGGACACTGTTTTTGTCATCTACCAATTCCAATCCACACCTGGTCAGATTCCTGCGCAGTATTTCAAGAACTTCACGCGGAATTTCCTCTATGACTTCTACAACTCCTAACTCTACACTGGCAGGATACAACCCGAGGCTTGCTAATTCTTCTTTCACGACTATCTTACAACGAAGACTCACCATGTTCTTTATTATCAACTTCAAAACCACTAAATTTTAATTAAACAATCTGCTTGCTCAGTTCTTGTTAATTGTGATAAATCCTTCGGAGAGAAATGAATATTATTTATGGTATTTTGGAATAAGGTGTGAATAAGGAGAATAATAGAATTATGGTCGAACCTTTCCAGTACGTATGGAACTTCTAAAACAGGGATATGGCTTATGAATTCTTCTTTCCGTAATTGGTTAGAATGAATTCAAATCTACTTTGGTCGCTTCTTTTCCCTGAACGGCCACTTCTTTTTCAGATTCAGTATGGTACTGTTGAAATTACCTGTCCCGGATTCCAGGTTATCAAGAATCTGTTTCAGCCGCTCAGCGGCCACAGTGTCAGTAAGAAGTATACCCAGAACTCCTTCTCCATTTTTCAGGTCTGCCGATAATGATTGGAAATTCCCGGAAATAATTGCAAGACTGTCGGAGATTGCGCGGATGTTGACAACGGTGTTAGACAAATCTTTTCGCAATAAGGTATCTGTAAGCAGCAGTCCGGCTGTTCCCTTTCCATCTTTCATGTTTCTCATAATTGACCTTAAATCACCGGTAAGTACGGCTGTATTATTTCCTGCATATCTGAAGTGAGTTACAGCAGATTGTACATTATCAGATACAGAAGGATCCAGCAGCAAATTCAGCAGCGATCGTTCACTGTTCAATTTTTCAGTAATAGCTCTCAGATCCGCTGACACAGCGTTCAGATTATCGTTTGTGTTGTTCAATGTTCGAAAAGTAGCTTCCATTTCCATGGTTTTCAATGTCTTTAGAACATCGCCGTTTACAATGGTCCGTGCAGAACTCCGCGAAGGGTTGATATTTACGAGTTTATTCCCCATTACTCCGTCGGTACCAATCGCTGCCAAAGCATCAATCCTGATAAACCTGGCTACTTCAGAATCGATAGACATAACAACCAGAACCGAAGTATCGCTGATTATTTCAACAGATTCAACAGTTCCCACATCTATTCCTGTAAAACGCACACTATTACCGCGTCTGAGCCCGCTTGCATTATAAAATTCCGCTTTGACCTGAATGGTAGATCCGAAAAGCCGCTGCTTGCTCCCTACAAAATAAAGAGCTGCAATAATTAAGGCCGATCCAATGAATACGATCAGTCCTAATCGTATATTTCTACTGTGTTCATTTTTCATAATTGAAAGAATTTTTGAACTTTTTCATCCGTGGATTTCCGAAGCTCTTCGTAAGTTCCTTCCACATAGCATTTGCCATCAATCAGCATAACAATCTTTTCTGCGACTGTTTTTACACAGTGCATATCATGAGATATCAGAATAGACGATGTATGGTATTTCTTTCCGAGCTCAACCATCAGGTCGCTGATTTCTTTGGCGGTAATCGGATCTAACCCGGTAGTTGGTTCATCGTAAAGTATAATTTCGGGTTTGAGAATAATAGTTCTGGCAAGCGCAATCCGCTTACGCATTCCACCCGAGAGTTCTGACGGCATCATATCTGCGGTATGAGGTAATCCGACGTTATCCAATACCTCTGCCACAAGACGATCAACTTCTGCTTTATCCATTTTCCTCCGATGCCTGCGCAAAGGAAATTCCAGGTTCTCCCGAACGGTCATGGAGTCATACAGCGCATTACTCTGAAAAAGAAAACCCACCCGCGAGCGGATTTCATCCAATTCCCGGATACTAACGTCAGACATATCGTGATCGAGCACATAAATTTTACCGGAATCGGGCCGGATCAACCCTATAATACATTTGATCAGAACAGATTTTCCTGATCCGGATTTCCCGAGTACAACAATGTTCTCACCCTGATGAAGTACCAAATTCAACTGTTTTAATACCTGGTTCTCCCCAAATGATTTGCAAACATTTTCCAGGCGCAGAACAACTCCTGCATCTTTTACATGGCCGGTATGTTTTTCGCCGGTTCTCATGTTAATTGAAGAAGATCTGTGATCTGAACCGCTATCAGGTCAATTACAAATACTAAAAGTGAGGAAATAACAACGGCGGTGTTAGCAGATCTGCCAACTCCTTCGGTTCCGCGTTTTGTTGTATAACCATGATAACAACTGATCATACCAATGGCAAAGCCAAAGAAGATCGTTTTAGCAATTGAAGGAATAATATCGCCGAAAGAAAGAGAATCGAAAACTTGAGCCCAGTAGAGATTCCAACTCACCGCTCCGCGAAGATTTACACCAAGATAACCTCCATAAAGTGCAGCTGCATCAGCAAATACTACGAGTAAAGGAACCATCATGGTAGTTGCGAGCACTCTGGTAACTACCAGGTATTTATACGGATTAGTTCCCGAAACCTCCATAGCATCAATTTGTTCTGTCACTTTCATTGAACCAAGCTCTGCTCCTATTCCCGAACCAATCTTACCGGCACAAATAAGTGCTGTGATTACTGGAACAATCTCACGAACAAGTGAAACTGAAATCATTCCCGGCAACCATGCTTCGGCTCCGAATTCGACAAGGGTTGGTCTCGACTGTATGGTTATTACCAAACCAATAATGAAACCTGTTGTTATTACGAGTCCAAGTGATTTGTAACCCAGGAAGAAACACTGGCGAAGCATTTCCGCAAATTCATGTCCTTTTCGGAACATTTCTGTAAAAAAACGAAGTGTGAAACGGGTGATTTCACCTGTATTACTCAATATTCGCTGAAAGTTTTCCTGCATAACTCGGTAATTAACAATGCCAGACTGTTGGCCTTATACTATGATCTCAACTGCCGGTATGGTAGTTATTTTGATTCGAACAGCATGTGAAATCAGGCATCCGGCTTCGGCTTTCTGCAGAATACGCAGTGTTCGTTCCCGATATTTCTCATCCGGAATAGCAACAAGTGGTTTTAGAATTATTTCTGTTAGTTCGGGTTTGCCTTCTACCTCATCCAGAATGCCTTCTGAAGCACAATCGAAATGGCTGAACAGCAATTGTGAATTCTCTGCGATCGCCAGGAAGGTTGTCATGAAACAACTTGCAACGGCAGCAGTAAACAAATGCTCGGGCGACCAGATTCCGGGAATTCCTTTCGGGAACTCGGGAGGTGTGGCTACCTCAATGCAATTCCTGTTATCACTTCTCATGAGTTCCGGCGAGCAAAGCATTCCTCTGCGATCTGCACTCCAGGCAATATTTACATGATAACTATGCTTTTCCATCTTCAGTAGTTTTAACTGATGACCCGACCGTTAATTGATCTATCGGAAGCGGTTTTGTACAGAAGAACCAATCGTAGCAAGTCATCTCACCAGGTTGTTCTACTCTTTCCTTTGCAACCCCGCAAGATCCGGCGGTAGGCACTATTACATCGTCACCGGGGCGCCAGTCGGCTGGTGTTGCAACTGCGAATTTATCAGCTGTCTGCAGAGCTATCAATGCACGTTTCAGTTCATCCATATTTCTTCCCAGTGATAAAGGGTAGTAAATCATAGCACGGATCATTCCGGCAGGATCGATGATAAATACTGCCCGAACGGCTTTCGTAGAACTTTCTCCCGGTTGAATCATTCCATACTTTCCGGCAATTTCCATAGATACGTCTTCGATTAACGGAAATTTCACCTCAATGTCTTTCATTCCCTTAAATTCGATTTTTTCACGAATGGTGCGAAGCCAGGCAATGTGACTGAATAGCCCGTCAATTGACAATCCCAGCAAACGACAGTTTAACGCTGAAAATTCCGGTTCCATGCGCGCAAACGTCATAAACTCTGAAGTACAAACGGGAGTGAAATCGGCAGGATGACTAAAAAAAACAACCCACTTGCCTGAGAAATCGCCCGGAAAATGAATCTCTCCCTGGGTTGTTATTGCATGAAATTCCGGAGCCTTGTCTCCTATTCGCGGCAAGACGTTGACTTGTTGTTCTGATGCTTCCATAATTGAGTATGTATAAGTTTATGGTCAAATATCATTGATCTTAAGACAGCAGACTATGATATTCATCAACTCATAAATTGACTATTTTCATGTTACGGAGAGACAACCTTGTTCACATGCCTTTGCTTTTTCACCAGTAAGATGCATTTCAGGTTAATAAGGAAAATCCACACCAGGAAAAAAACAAGCGTGATCTTCTGGATAAGTGGAAGCAGGAAAACAAGCCACCCGGATAAATAGATGTAAAAGTTAAATAGAATACCAACTGCACAAAGGCTCCCCAGGACGAATAGAAACCGCCAATTGTGCCTGTAAAGTTCGCGCAATGTTCCCGCAAAAGGAATACTGCTCAATGCGCCACCGACAAAAATAACCTCGTCATGATATTCTGTAAATATGAAAACCAGTATGATCATTGAAACCATACCCGTATAACTTATCAGGATTCGGCTGAACTTTGTTTCGTGAAAAAAATCAGGTAACCGGAACCAAAAAAACAACAAAGAACCGAAAAGTGTAATCATCGCGGTTAAGGCAATTGGCCGACCGGCATTTGGCTCCCCGTTTTTACCATGCGAAGCGATCAGATCGCACCAGTAATTATTCATCCAATCGAATCCTTCATATCCGGAATCAGCGCCAGACCCGCCCGGGTAAAAATATGCTGCAACGAAATACAATACAATGAAAACAGGAATCCCTGCAAACGGGATAATCAGAGAATCAAATACCTGATGTTGCTTGTTCATTTCGGCAGTTTTTTTAATGAAGATCTTCGGCGGGAGGTTTCAGGTTCAGGGTTCCTGTTTTTCAAGCTTCCGTTTACGGGTTACAAGCTGCTGCATTCTTATGCCGCAAATAACAATGGTTAGTCCGATTCCGGCAACAAAATACTGCATAAAGTAAATCTGCTCAAAAAAGAAGATCTGCGCCGTAATCCAGCCAAAAAGTATTATTCCCTGCAGAATCATCAACCAGATATATCCCTTCCGTTCAAATATTATAAGCACTGCTGTTACAATGCTCCATACTCCGTTAATGAAGAAAAGGAATACTCCCGGAATCAAAAAGTCTTTGAAAATTTCAGGTTCAACCTGTTCTATACTCATGTGCAGTAATGTCCCGGAAGGTTCTGCAACGAGTAAAACTCCTCCTACCAGTGCATTTAGCCCGATAAAAATGAGGAGTATGATCGAAATTAAACGTATTGTTTTCATGTGCCTGGTATTAAATTTCAGGTAAAAGTAGAGAGACCTGGAATAAGGAACAAATTCTCTAGTTCATCGGATAATCAATAAACCATCCCACTCAGAGTTCCTGTTTGTTTTGTGAAAAAATGCGAGGAATACGGTGTTTTAATGTTCGTGCAGCATCAAGTACGGCTAGAAAATGAGTAGACCCTCGTTTTGTAACGCGTAATTCCCTGTCGGCTAAATGAACGGTAACTTCGCAGGTTTTCTCCCTGAGTCCGCTGGTTTCTTCTACCCAAAGTGTAATCCTGAGCCGGCCAATTTGCGGATAAGTCCTTCTTAATTTATCCGACTGGTCCGAAATCAATTTTTCTAATTCCGGACCAGGCAGAAGATAGTTTCTGTGAGGTTTTGTTTCCATATTTTCAACTGCTGTAATTCGCTTTATACTAAATTGGTTATCGGAGACAACTGGTAGTAAAGCAACACTGTACGAGAACAAAACTGCAGCTTCACCCCAACAGGAACATCAGCTTCCGAAATACGATGGATTCCGGGTTTTCGCACCAATTGCTTTTAAGAAACAAATTGCCAGATAGTTATTTTACCTTGATTTCCTTTTTCTTACGGTCGGTAGTAATTTCCTTCTTTGGAACGACCAGTGATAAGATGCCGTCAGAATAATTCGCTTCAATTTTTGAATCTTCACAATTTTTCGGAAGGGTGAACGAGCGTGAAAAAGAAACATATCTGAATTCATTTCTCATATAACGCTCTTCTTTCGATTCCAGTTCTTCCTCTTTTTCGGCACTTATGGAAAGGACATTATCGTCTATTTCAACTTTAAAATCATCTTTCGAAAATCCGGGAACGGCGAGTTCTACCTTAAACGAATGACCATTTTCAATTACATTTGCCGGAGGAGAAGAAAAAACCGGCTCCACTAAAGGCAAACGATCAAAGAAACGTTCACTATTGAATAAATCTGTCCAGAACGGGTATAAAAAATCTCCGTTTTTGTGTTTTGTTGTCAGTTCCATATTATTGAAATTTAAAGTTACTTAGTATTGATCCGGGGCGATAGGAGGAATTTGATTATTTCGCTAAAATGACTTCTAGTTTGGTTTCCGCGAGATTCGCGAGATTTCTACTCGTGAAGAGCCAGTATCGGCACGCTGGTATGGAAAGCAAGTTTTTTTGTGTGCGCTTCATGGAACAGTGAGTAAAAGAAAGCGTGTTTACGCGGTACTATAACAGCGAGATCAATTTCCTTTTCATGTGTAAACTGATCAATGGCAATTACCACATCTGCATGAGCAAATGAATCTTCAGTAAACGGAATTCCTTTCAGCGCACGTGTTACCTGTGCCACGTTCACTATTTTGTCTTTTACTCCGGGTTCAATTACATGGAGCACGTAAAGGTGTGCATTGAACCTTAGAATTAGCTCTCTCAACGGTTTCAGAATGTCAGTATAATCCGCATCTTCGTGATCCGTAGCGAGTAAAACCTGCTCAATGACATTGAACTTTACCCGCATAGGAATTCCTAAAACAGGGCAGGGCGATTTACGCATAAGTGAAGTAGTTGTACTTCCAATGATCTTTTCAGATACAAAACCGCCGCCCTGCATCCCCATAATAATCAGATCGATAGAATGTTTTAAAGCAAAAGAATTAATAGTTTCGATAACGGTTCCCATTTCGCAATAACATTCCACATTTAACTTGTCACCGTGGCGTTTATGGATTTTTTCACGAATGGTTTCAAGCCTTCTGAGATGTTCTTCCACCAATTCAGCAGTTGTAGGAATCCAGACAAGCGGATAATCCGACATTAACGGGTAATCATAAACAGTCAGTAAACGGATTTTTAATTTCGCTTGTTTGGCAAATTCAACAGCATAGTTCAGAGCATTGTCACACGCTTCAGAAAAATCGATTGGTACGAGAATTGTTTTCATAATACTTTCGCTTTGAAACAAAAGTATTTAGCTGCTTAGTCTTTATTATTGAGTTTCATCAACCGGTCATTTGATTCTTATCAGTTTTTTAGGGATACCAACTGTTCGTATTTGAGCAGAATAATCTTATTCGCCGAAATTTCGATCAGTCCTTCCTGCCGAAAATCACTTAATGTTCGCACGGTTGATTCAAGAGCTGCTCCAGCCAGGTTTGCCAGGTTTTCGCGGGATGCAGAATTTACCACATGCTGTTCATTTTCTGAAAAACCCGACAGTTTAATGAGTGCTTCAGCCACTCGTTTCCGAACCGAATTGTATGCCAGATTCAGCAATTGACTTTCCCTTTCATGCAGACTGTTGGATAGAATTTTCATGAATTTTCTCGAAACCTGGGCATTCTTATAAATAAGTGAAATAAAATCTTCCCGGGAAATCATTGCAATCTCGGAATCCTCAATTACCATGGCTGCTTCCTGGTGAACACTTTCATCAATTAATGCGGGAAATCCGAAAAAATCACCGGCGCGGTATACACCTGTAATTAGTTCTTTCCCCTGGTCGTTAGTCATATATGTTTTCACTGTTCCCGTACTAAGGAAATATAAACCTTTCGGATAGCTTCCGTGGCGGTACAGAATTTCCTTTTTACTGTATGAATTGAGGTGCTTTTCCAGGCTGGAAACCGACAAATTGTGCAAACTGTTTACATTCTGGAGAAATTCACTAACACCATCCAAAGAATTTGAATATTCCTTCTTTGTAATTTCAGCTTTCTTAATCCGGGTTTCAATGGCAAGAAGCAAATCGCTGACATCGAATGGTTTGGTAATATAATCATCTGCCCCGAGGGCCATTCCTCTGCGCAGATCATTACGCTCTGATTTCGCTGTCAGAAAAATAAAAGGAATCCGCGACATTTCTTCATCCCGTGAAAGCAGATGCAGAACCCCGTAACCGTCCAGCAAGGGCATCATAATATCACAAATAATCAGGTCGGGTTTTTCCAGAAAAGCACTTTCAACGCCGGTTTTGCCATTGGATGCCGTGAGCACCTCGTATCCGGCAACTTCCAGAATTTCAGCAGTTGTTTCGCGGATATCCGTGTTGTCTTCGATCAATAAAATTTTCTTTTTCATAAGCCCAGCGAGTTTTAAGTAGGATCTGACTTATTAGGCAGGATAAGTGTAAAACAAGTTCCTTTATCTTTTGAGCTGTCAACAACAATTTTACCTGACATGAGTTCCACGTATTTTGCAACCAAATTGAGGCCTAAACCCGTACCTGGTATATAAGTGGCATTCTCACCACGAAAAAAACGTTCGAATAAGTGCTGCTGATCTGCTTCTGAAATACCAATTCCGTTGTCCTTAACTGAAATCCGGGTTTCTTCCCCGGAAACCAGAGAAGTTATAATGATTGAATCCGTTTCCGACGAGAACTTAATGGCATTTGAAATGAGATTAAACAAGATGTTCTTTAGAAGTTTTGTGTCGAGATTTACTTCATTTTCTCCTGTATGCGCATAATTCAGGTCGCGCGGAGTTGTTCCGTATTCTCTCATTTCGCCAACTATTCCTTCTATCTCAAACGGAAGATTCACCTGCATGGGTTTTTGCTCTATCCCCCCCTCTTCCAGTTTGCTTAACGATAAGAAGTCATTCAGAATATCCGTTAGATGATTGATTGATTTTTTAATTTTCAAAGCATACTGAGTCTGTTTTTCATTCAAATTTCCATGCGCGCTGATTAAATGAAGCGATGTGTAGATTGTAGTGAGGGGTGTTCTGAATTCGTGAGAAGCCAGTGAGACAAAACGTGATTTCAATTCATTCACGTCTCTTTCCTTATCGAGCGCTTTATGAAGCTCATGCTTCGTGTTTTCCAGTTCTTTTACAGCATTTTGCAAACCTATTGTGCGGTTCTGAACCTGTTTTTCCAATTCAATAGAATAGTTTCTAAGTTTTTCTTCTGCCTGTTTCCGGATTGTATTATCAATTATAAAAGCAATAACGAACTGTCCTTTCTTGGTTTTGTATGGACTGAGACTTATTTCTACCGGTAATTCAGTACCATCTTTTTTCAGACCATAAAGGTCAATCCCGCTTCCCATTACACGGGCATGAGGTGAATCGGTGTATTTATTCCGAAAATGTTCGTGCCTGGATTTAAAATGACCCGGAATCAGAATTTCGATAGGCTCATTGAGCAGTTCATCCCTTTCATATCCAAAAAGCCTCTCGGCACTTGGGTTAATCCGAACTATGGAGCCACTTTGATCAACTATCAAAATTCCTTCAGCAGTATATCTGAAAAGTGCATCAACCTCATCTGTATTCTCCATAGTGATCAATTCTTCTACAAGATCGTAAATTATCCAAAGGGAAATAATGAACCCACTGTTTTTTAACATATAACCGGAATAAAAAAACAAAATGTTGTTTCTGTAAAAAATTGATACTTATCAACTTCCCTTTTGACAAGGGTCATTTCATTTGCCTTTGTTAATCCTTCTATTTGTATCAGTAACTTTTAAATTTCATATTATGAAAACAGATTCTCAATTGCAAAAAGATGTCATGGACGAATTGAAATGGCAGCCTTCCATCAAATCATCTGAAATCGGTGTTGCGGTATCAAATGGAATTGTAACGTTATCCGGCTCTGTGGATACTTACGCAAAAAAAAGAGAGGCAGAAAGAGCGGCGCTTCGGGTAGAAGGAGTAAAAGGAGTAGCGGAAGATATCGAGGTTGATTTACTGTTCGGCAATAAAAAAGATGATTCAGATGTTGCAAAAGCTGCTATAAATGCACTCCGCTGGGACACGATGGTTCCAGACGACCGCATCAAAGTAAAGGTAGAAGACGGCTGGGTAACAACCGAAGGCAAAGTTGACTGGCTTTATCAAAAAAATGCTGTTCACAACGCTTTGTCACATTTGACGGGAGTGAGAGGGGTAACAAACCTGGTTACAATTTCACCTTCAGCCAGCCCGGTAGATGTGAAAAAACAAATTGTTTCGGCTTTTGACAGACAAGCTTCCATTGATGCAAACAATATCCGTGTGGAGAATGCCGGTGATAAAGTGATCTTAAAAGGATCCGTACGCTCGTATGCTGAAAAACTTGATGCACAGCGCGCCGCCTGGAATGCTCCGGGAGTAACGCAGGTTGACAATCAGATTGAAGTGAAAGTACCTTACTACAGCGAAGCCTAGTACTCTCATCAGTTATGAATTTACCGAAAAGGGTTTGCAGCACGTGTTCTTGCAAACCCTTTATTCATACCACTATTAAAACTTACTGAAATGAAAACACCAATTTTGATCCTCATTCTTGCCGGTTCAGGTTTGTATCTTTTATTACGACAAACAGATGAATTGAAACCAGGAGAATTTGCCGAAGCAATTAAAAGCGGCAAAAACAATATTCTTATTGATTTACGCTCGGATAGTGATTTTCGTAAAGGACATATTTCCGGTGCCACAAATATCGACTACGAATGGCCAACTTACGAATGGCGGATAACTGATCTGGATACAAGTCAAAATGTATTCATCTATTGTCAGAATGGTATTCGGAGCGAGAAAACGGCTACTTATCTGAAAACAAAAGGATTTACTTCAGTAACTCTTCTAAACGGCGGCCTGGAACAATGGCTGATAGAAGGGTATACTCTGACTCCCGAAGAATTGATTCCGCCAGCCGAATTAACATTCCATGATTTTAGCCAAATGCTCGACCTTGAACATTTAGTGCTTGTATGCTTTTACCTGCCGGGCGACATTAATTGCAGGAAAATAGAACCTGTACTCGATGAATTAGCACTTACATACTCCGGAAAATTAAAAATCCTCAGGATAGACATTGATACCTACAAGTATCTCGCTACGGAATTAGGAATTGAATTTGTTCCGACACTCCAGTTTTATGAAAACGGTAATTTAAATGCTACTATCAAAGGTGTTTACAGAAAGGAGCGTATTGATGAAGACTTCCAATTGAAAGAAAATTGCATGCTGACCTATCAATCGAACGAAACAGTAAACAGATGACTATAAAGAAAATAGCAGTGCTAACCTCGGGAGGAGATGCTCCGGGAATCAATGCTTGCATACGTGCTGTTACGAAGGCTGCACTATTTTACAATCTGAAGGTGATAGGAATTCAACGCGGATACGAAGGTTTAATAGAAGGAGATTTTTTTGAGATGGATGCAGCAACCGTTGCTCACATCATTCATCAGGGCGGAACCATTCTTCATTCATCCCGGAGCGAACGCTTTAAAACGGCAGAAGGACGCGAAATGGCATACGGGCAACTTAAAAAAGCGGGAATAGATGCTGTTATCCTAATCGGCGGAGACGGCTCACTTGCAGGTTCATCCGTATTTACTGCTTCCTATGATATTCCATGGATCGGCATTCCCAAAACAATCGATAACGATATCTCAGGCACCGATTTTACCATAGGTTTTGATACTGCAGCCAACACTGCTATGGAGGCTATTGACAAAATCCGGGATACAGCTGATTCTCACAACAGGATTTATTTCGTTGAAGTGATGGGCCGGGACGCCGGCTTTATCGCATATTATGCCGGAATCAGCATTGGGGCGGAAGCCATACATATTCCTGAAACAAAAACTGATCTGCCCTATTTGCTCGAAGTACTGCGGCCAATCAGCAAGAAAAAAAAGCAATCATTTATAGTTGTGGTTGCTGAAGGTGATGAGGCCGGAACTGCTTATGCAATTTCCGCGAAAGTAAAAGAACACTTTCCTGACCACGATATGGCAGTATGTGTTCTTGGCTATATTCAACGCGGCGGAGCAGCCAGCTGCTCAGACAGATTATTGGCAACAAGACTTGGTGTTGCAGCTGTAGAAGGGCTTATAACCGGTACAAAAAACTGCATGGTAGGTCAAATCAACGGTGAAATTTGCTTTACTCCTCTTGAAAAGATTGTTAGACGGCAATTGGAAATAACACCACTCATGAAAGAACTCTTCCACATATTATCAGCGTAAACTGCCCGGAAACCGATTATTACATTGATACTGTTAAACTCATTAAAATAACCGTTATGCGTAAAACACTTCTTTACAGAAACATAAACTTTGGTATTCTCAGCTGGATTATTCCCTTCAGTATTTCATTTTTTTGTTACACTTCTGACGGTCAGCTCATCCTGGAATACAATACGTTTAAGTCCGTTATGTTTGTTTCGGGAGCTATTTCCGGAAGTTACCTGCTTTATCATTTTTTTAGAGCGGTCAACAGCAGGTTTGTCCTGCATGGATGGGTTGTTGGCTTATCCTGGCTCGCAATCAACATTCTTTTTGACAGCGTGGTTCTCATACCCCTGATGAAAGTCTCCGTTCAGACCTACTTTCAGTCAATTGGCCTGAGTTATATTTCTATACCAGCAATTAGTATTGCAATGGGATACCTGATTAAAAACAAACTAAAAGATTTGAAGCATGAGCATTAACAAAGAGTGGCACCTGCAGAACAAAATGCCAAAAAATGCTACTGAAAGTGAGCGGGAACGCTGGCATTCGGAACATGAAAAGCACTGTGATTGCCGACCAACACCAGCTAAGATAAAAGAGCGAATCAATAAAAAAACAAATCCTTCAGATTCTATTCACCGTGTGGATGACTGATCAATTAATACCTGAAAAATGAAAACAATGATCTACAGCTTTCACGCATTTGAGCAGGAGAATTTTGAAAAAATCAGTACAAAGAACAATCAATTGCTTTTTTCAGATCAGGCACTTACCGACAAAACAGCAGCATTAGCCGCAGGCTGCGACGCAGTATGCCTTTTTGCAAATGATGATGCCTCTGCCCCTGTCCTCGAACTGTTGTACCGGAACGGAATTCGTTTCATTACACTGCGCTCTGCAGGATACAACAACGTAGATCTCGACAAAGCCAAAAAACTTGGAATCCGCGTTGCACGTGTGCCGGCCTATTCTCCATACTCAGTAGCTGAACACGCAGTTGGTTTGATGCTTGCCCTGAACAGGAAACTTATTCACTCACATAATCGCATTACAGAGCAAAATTTTTCACTGAACGGATTAACCGGTTTCGACATGAATGGAAAAACGGCAGGTATTATTGGCACCGGTAAAATCGGTTCTGTAGTTGCCCGGATCCTGCATGGTTTTGGCTGTAAATTAGTAGCATTCGACTTAACCGAAAACGAAGAGATTAAACAGCAGTACAACGTAACTTATACAGATCAGGAGTCGCTGTACAAATTGTCAGATATCATTACTCTTCATCTCCCGCTCAATGAACAAACCCAACACCTCATCGGACCAACTGAAATAAATCTGATGAAACCCGGAGTTATGCTAATCAATACAGCACGTGGCGGCCTGATAAATACAAATGCAGTAGTTCAAGCCCTTAAAAACGGACAAATCGGCTATTTCGGAATGGACGTCTATGAGAACGAGCGCGGTTTGTTCTTTGAAGATCATTCCGGACAGGTTTTACAGGATGATACGTTCACCAGGCTCATGACTTTCCCGAATGTGCTGATTACGGGCCATCAGGCATTTTTAACCGAAACAGCGTTAAAAAACATCTGTGAAACCACCATGTATAACCTGGACTGTTTTTCCAAAGGACTTGCATGTGAAAACGAACTGGTTTGAACAAAAGATCAAATCAGAACGAAGAGCACATTCAATTGAGTTGAATCATCTTATATTAATTGTGTCAAAACAATAAACATAGCAAGATGGAAACCTTGAGATTTGTTAGCGATGATGTAAAAACATTTCTGAAAATATCAAAGTCGACTTACCGTTTAGCAGTAAAAAAATAATGCAGATATTTGGTTTGGTAATTCTGCTGTGGTTTTCATCAATACAGCTTTGAGCAATCTGCGAAACACACTGTATAATCCGGATTGTTGGCAATGAGCCTTACCAGGGGAAAACGAACTTACATAGACATGGAATACAGAGCTGCGAAAGGAATAATCGGATTAACATCCGAAGAAGTAGTACTGGCAAGACAGCAGTTCGGGTCAAACAAATTGACCTACAAAAGAATATCCCCTTTTCTGGCTACTATTTTAAGAACTTTGAAAGAGCCGATGGTCATTTTGCTGCTCGTAGCAGCATCTATCTATTTTGTGAGCGGCAAAACCGGGGATGGGGCGGTTCTCCTGGCAGCCATATTATTTCAGGCCTCCATTTCAAATTATCAGTATTCCAGAAGCAAAAATGCCCTTGAAAAACTGAAAGATTTTTCACAACCTGCCTGCAAGGTTATTCGCGACGGAGAAATTAAAGAAATAAAAAGCGAAGAGGTAGTGATTGGTGATCGGCTCATCGTTGAAGAAGGCAGCCTGATAGCTGCAGATGGAAATATTATCCAATCCAATGACTTTTCGGTGAATGAATCCATTCTTACCGGCGAATCATTACCTGCCTATAAAGACAAAACACGGGATGATCATGTGATATACAGCGGAACAACAGTTGCCAGCGGCCTGGCTATTGCGGTTGTCACAACTATCGGCAACGAAACCAGGCTGGGTAAAATCGGAAAAAGCATTGAGCGCATAGACGAAGAGAAAACACCGCTGGAATTGCAGATAACCAACTTCGTTAGGAATATGGTAATTGCAGGAGCAATTGTTTTTATCGTGGTCTGGATGATCAATTACGGTAATTCTCACAACCTGTTAGCAAGTCTTCTGCAGTCCCTAACGCTCGCTATGAGTATTTTGCCCGAAGAAATCCCGGTCGCATTCACCACTTTTATGGCACTCGGTGCATGGCGCCTGATGAAAACCGGGATCATCGTAAAACAGATGAAAACGGTTGAAACACTGGGTAGTGCCACGGTTATCTGTGTCGATAAAACAGGAACCATTACGGAAAACAGCATGAGCCTGGCAAAGTTGTTCGTGTTTTCAACCGGGAACCTTTCCGACCTCCGGGAACCCTTAACATCAGAAGAAAAAGCGTTAATTACTCTTGGTATGTGGGCAAGTGAGCCCATTCCATTCGATCCTATGGAAATAGCATTGCACGATGCATACATTCGATTCGCCCCAAAAGATGAGCGAGCCGATTTCAAACTTGTTCATGAATATCCGTTGAGTGGTAAGCCTCCTATGATGACGCATATCTTTGAGGATCATCGCGGAAACAGAATCATAGCCGCCAAGGGTGCTTTGGAGACTATGATGAAAGTTGCTGGTCTTACGGCAGCCGAACAGAGTCAGATAAATGAGATCGTACATCAGGTATCAGGCAGCGGATACAGGGTACTGGGTGTTGGTGAAGCGCTTTTTTCAGGAACAGGATTTCCTACGGATCAGGGAGATCTGTCTTTCAAATTCAAAGGTGTGGTGGCATTTTACGATCCACCGAAACAAAACATACGGCAAACACTTGAAGCGTTCTACGCAGCCGGCATTTCCGTGAAAATAATTACCGGGGACAATGCGGAAACTACCGCTGCCATTGCAAAGCAGATCCATTTCCACGGATACGAAAAAACAATAAGCGGCGACGAGCTCATGAAGCTCGAAGGTGATGCCCTGGGTGATTGCGTCATGCATACAGCAATCTTCACCCGCATGTTTCCTGAGGCAAAGTTAAAAATTATCGAAGCCTTAAAAGCCAGGCAGCAGGTAGTGGCAATGACCGGAGACGGTGTTAATGACGGACCGGCATTAAAAGCTGCACACATCGGCATTGCAATGGGAAAAAGAGGAACAGAGATAGCCAAAGATGCAGCCTCATTGATTTTAGTTGAAGATGATCTGTCGAAAATGGTA
>CAMLIF010000018.1 GCA_946479985.1 uncultured Flavobacteriales bacterium | reverse complement strand
TCAACCGAAAATCTGCTTATCAATACTTGCAAGTATCATAGAAATAAAGGGGGAGTTGGATGATTGTTCTCTAACAAAAGCATTTTCTTGAACTACTTCAAACTAAAACTAATTGGCAAATTGAAATAGGAACTCACATTCGTGTTATTGTTTTTCGCTGGAACCCAATCCGGCATCATTTCTACAACGCGTTTTGCTTCTGCATCACATTCCGGACAGCCCGGGAGTTTCTTGTTTACAATTACGTTGCTGATTTTTCCGGTTTCAGAAACAATAAATTTCAGGTAGACTTTACCGGAAAACCCTTCTTCCATCGCGCGCTGTGGATATTTGATGTTTAATTTCAGGAATTCTAATAGTGCTGTTCTTCCTCCCGGATAAGACGCAGGGTCTCCAACAACATCCGTAATAGCAGAAAACGGAGCAGAGGCTGAGACATTCTTTGTGTCTGCCTGGGCCGGTTGAGGAATTTCCCTGACCGCGATATCCTGAGATCCGCACGAATAAATAGTAGTACGAACAACTGCTCTAAACTCAGCATCCTTTTTTCGTTGTTTCTGTACTTTGTAGTTCGCTTTTTCCTTAAACAACCAGTTTAATTCCGACTGAATATCCATTGGATTCGAATTCCTGCCTGCGTTCAACGCATCTACCTGCTTATTGAATTCTTTTTCTGAAACTTCCACGAGTTGAATGGTTCCTAGATTTCCCGGTTTTACCGCATTGATCGGGTAGAGGAAGTAACCTTTTTCGTTCATGCCAACTATTGCGCCTTTGTAATTCATTTCCTCATTCAATTTCGTGTTCAGAATTCCAGAAGTGAAATCCAAACGCTCAAAACTGTTCTGTTCAGTCGGCATTAAGTAGAAATACAAACGATCGTAGTTCTTTGAAGAAGCAACGTGCACATTGAATGGAGTATAAACCAATTGCGCCGATTTGCTTTTGTCCATCATATTCACCGTCATTGATTCTTTGGCCGAAAGCAGTTCCGGCGTTAACCGATCAATATTTACGACTATTGGTAAGTTGTATTTCTTCTGGCGACTGGAAGTGAAACCTGAAGCAGAACCGGAATTGGGTTTCTGCCCGCTTACTGAATTTGTTGCGGAAAATGTAGCACTTGAGAGGTTAAATCCAAGTGTAGTTCCCAATTGTTTCGAAAGGTGTTTCAGGTTGAAATCTGATTCTTCGCTTTTATTCAAAACTTCCCGTGAGCCTTTTCTGTATGCTTCGTTGTTTCGTTCGTTTTGCATGGTTCTATCCCAATCTTCGTCTTTTTTCAAAGCTTTCATGAGGGCATCTTTTCCTTTCGACTGAATGGTTTTTACAGTTTCATCGTAGAAACGCTGAAGATTCTGCTGATGTTTGTCGGTAATTTTCACCGAACCCACTTTTTGATCTGCGAATTTCCGAAATTCGGGATATCCCATTTTTACCACGCGTTCATCTAATTTCCAAAGCGGTTCGTTCAGGTTGTTTGCATAAACATCAAATATGCGCTCGTCACAGGTGTTATGTATGGCTTTCATTCGGTCTTCAAAATCCTGTGTTGCCAGAATGGTGTTGTCAAATTTCTTGTTCCAGATTGCTAATACTTTTGATGGAGGGATATGAGTTTTGGATTCTCCACCGTTCAAATAGATTAGAGAGTAACCTACTTCAGGTGGTAAACAATGGGAATTGGTTTTAGAGGTCTGGTATGTATAGCTGACAGATATATTTGAAGGAGTATTTGATTTTATTCCAATTTTCTGTCTGAAAACGACATTTCCTTCATGATAAGTTAAATGTTCATCTGCTTCTTCATCATATCTGTTTTTAGGTGCTGGTTCAATTATTTTACCAATAAGTTCATAATTCGCTGATTTCGCGAATGTGATTGCTGTAGGCACTCCGAAGCTCTCTTTCGGCATAGCGATTGCGTTAATACTCCAGTCTTTTAGTATCGAAACCCGTGCGGTAATCCACGCTTCGTTTGTACCAGTTATTTTTTCAAGCCGAATATCCCATTTTACTTTGTCTTTCGCGCGTTCAGTTTGTGCAGTTCCGATTAATCCCGCTCGAAAGATAGAGTCCTGAATTTTCGGAAATACTACCAGTGAAATCTGGGATAGTCCGCCCAAATCCACGCTTTTGCCATTTGAAATTCCGGGTTGTTTCAGAGGCTGTGGAATATCATTGAATAAATCTATTTGTTCTATACTTGAAATAGTGTCTTTAACCAAACTCTCCTCAAAACTCAAATACAAACTATCTCTTTTCGCTTTATTGGTAAACCATTTCAGTTCATTCAGTTTCGGTTCGTATTTCGGTGGGAATAAATCCATCTTCGCCATGCTTTTTGGCTTTGGTAAGCGTTCCAATTCAACTGGATTCTGCCAGTCGATATTCCCGCTTTTTCCTTTTACTCCGTTGAAGAGCATCATGTCTTTTTTCAGTTCGTCAACCGGGACCTGGACGTAAATTCCTTTTTTGGAAAGATCGAGTTGTTTTCCATCGGGCGTAAAAGCGTTCAGGCTGAACATTCCCTGCGTTTCGAGCAGTTTATTACCGCTTAGGGTACTCAATCCGGCTTTGATGATTTCCGATGCTTTTTGCGCTTCCTGCCACTGAACAACTGCTTCGCCTTTGTACGGTTTACCGTTGAGTAAAAACGATTCGTTTGTGATACTCAGTAGAACTCCGCTTTCGGAAAGGAAAACATCGTTCTCGCCTGTGAACTTAAAGTATTGCGGATCAATGTTCTCGAATTGCAAATCTTTGTTCATCTCCTCCAGCAAAGACTGTTCGATTAGTTCTTCTGCTTCCGGGTTTGGTTTTTCTGAATTTGAACGCGAGTTAGTAAAGAGTACAATCGCGGTTGTAATGACTGCCGCTATCAACAGAACAATTCCTGTATTCGTAAGGGTTTTTTTGAAATGATAACTCTTTGCCGATTGCTGAACCATATTCCTGGTCGAAGAGCGTTTGATTACCTCTTGAGTTAATTTGTGCAATTCGAATTCCTGTTTTAGTTCCGGATTCTTCGCCAATTCTGTTTCAAAACCCGCTTTTCCTTCTGCTGAAAGCTCGCCATTCAAATAGCGTTCTATCAATTGATTCCAATTTGTCTCCATAGTTTAGAATTGAATTGGTTCAACAGACAATTGTGCGTCCTGCACTAATTCCTTCGCTTTCTGAATACAGCGGTATTTCTGCGCTTTGGCAACTTTGTCGTTGCGCAAACCGATCTTTTTGGCAATGTCGACCATATTCCATCCAAGTCCATAAAACAAATGCAGGAGTTCTTTGCATTGCGCGCCGATTCGTTCCAAAGCCGCTTCCAATTGTTTGTATTGGAGTTCTTTTTCCATCCACGAATCGTGAATTTCTTCCACATCTGCTTCCAAAGAATATGTAGCTTGTTTCTGCTCTTTCCGGGCAGCACTGTACCACAAAAACTTGCAGGTAGTTTTGATATAATGGATTGGTTCGAGGTCGAACGTAAAATTTGGATCTTCTTTTCTGCGCAGATAAATAATGAGCGCTTCCTGAAAAATGTCTTCGGCGGTTACGGAATCACAGCCCAACGTACGCAGAAGCCCTTTCACTTCTCGGAAATGCTTGTATAAAGCATTCACTTCTTTTTGTGCGCTGGAAGTGTCGTTTGATGTGTTTTTCATGCTTGTTTTTCAGGTTGTGCCAATTGGTTGGAAAAGTAAACAGGATTTTCGATTTTTTTTCTCTTGTTTAGTCTCTAGGCTTTTCTTTGAAAGAGGATTTTTACGCTTCCCCCTTCGGAGGGGGACCGAGGGGGAGGGCGTTCTGGTTTTTATATGGATTATCTGCTTTTCTATACACATTCAATTTTACTTTTTGATTGGTAAATAATTTCTCATAAAGATTCTCAGCCCTCCCCCTTAATCCCCCTCCAAAGGGGGAAATAGATAGTCGTTCTGTAAAAAATATACTATTCTACCAACCCAAACAAATCCATATTATCTATCTGAAGTTCTGCTTTGATCAGTTCATTCCATTTTTCAAATTGTTTTCTATTGGTTCCGCGTTCGGTTTCTTTAAGGAAAAGCTGCTGCTGTTTTTCTAATCGGGTTTTGAATTCTAAGTACTTGTCTTCGTATTGTGAAGTACTCAATTCATTTTGTTTCAGGGTGGCTACCCATTTTCTGCGCTCTATTTCACACAAATCGAAATACATGTTAATGAAACAATTTGCCGCATTGTCCATTGGTAAATAGTAATAGGTAGTGTATGGATCAATGATGGTTTCTGTCAGAAGGACTGTTGAATCAACGTAAGAATCCAGATCGGCGAAAACTTTCACATCCAGTTTATACATTTCGGCTTTTATGCCATTGACGGCTTTCAGGGTTGTACTATCGGCGATCATTTCTCTCAGTACTATTCGGTTAGTCGACCAATGAACATAAGGATGCTCAAAGAATCCGCGCTTTTTGTTTCCGGTGAATTTCTCTGCGTCCTGAGGCTTGAAGAAAGTGACATTTGTGACCGATTCCGGATTTGAGAAGAAAAGTTCATTCCGGTTTTCGGAATCATTCATACGGTATTCGCCGTTGTATTTCCAGAAGAAATCGTTGTAGGGAAACGCATTTATTTTATGGTAATCGTCGATGTTTGCTGAGAATGTAAATTTGGGAAGTGTGAACGCATTTTTGAAATCATAAGCGTAGAGAATCGCATTCGTCTTTATGGAATAACTCAGTTCCTCGGCTTTTCCCGTCCGACTTTTGTAATCAACGCTGTAGGAAAAGTGAACATTGTTGAAGAGCATTTTTCCATCGACCGAAACAAATGATTTGGAGATTGAGAGATCTACGTTTGAAATACTATCGTAGGGAAAGAGCGGTAGAAAAGGATGAACCGAACAGTTGGTGCAGTTCATGGTGATTTTCTCTAGCTGGAAGTCTGTTATGTTCATCCACAAATCGCCCGAAAAACAATCTTCGGAACCTTTCTTTGGTCCGTAATGAATGACATAAACGGAATCTTTTTTCTCATCGAGATAAGCATAATCGAGTATCAGATAGAATTTCTTTTCGGCTTCCCGTTTTCCGGCCGAAATAGGTGTTTTCGGGAAATACTCGTTTTCTTCGGCCAGTTTCAGCTGAGTGATTGCGCGCGAACTTGCCTGAGAAGTAAATAATCTGTTTTCATACGGTTGAAGGGCCAAACGACCAGCCTTCAGATTCAGAGCTATTAGGTCGAAACCATTTAATTCAGCATTGTAAAACCCTTCTACCAGTTCAATTTGTGACGTATCCTGATAACTTTTCAGTTCGTAATATGCTTTTGCAATGTTGCTTCCGGACGATTCATTTTTCTTGCATTTCCGTATCATTTCAAACAAATACGAATCGTCTTTTGGAGTAATCAGCACTTCTTCCAAAGCGATTTCGGCCAGCTCCAAATAGACCACGTAGTATGTGATATTGGATTTTAGCGCTACAATTTGTTTCGTGTAACCCAATTCAGTAATCTCTACGGTATCTGAAAGTTTTGAGATCGAAATCCGGAAATAACCATCGTCGTTGGAGATAGTTCCCTTTTTCGTCGTTTTGTTGTAAATCCGGAGATAGGGCAGCGGCTCATGTGTTTTTTCACTGAGCACTTTACCCTCAATTTCTATCGAATTCGATTCCTGTGTAAATGCAAATCTACCGGAAATGATAAACAGAAACAGTAGTGCAAACTTCATGAATAAACGATTTACAAATTAATGATCTCGTTGATCGTGAGAGCCACTAAAATGGTGTTGAACAAAAATGAAAACAGGGAATGTACGAGTGTTAACCTGCGTAGGCCTTTCGTTCTGATCGTTACGTCTGAAACCTGGAAAGTCATTCCGATTGTAAAGGAATAATAGGCAAAATCAATATAATCGGGATGTTCATCGCCCGGGAAATCCAAACCGCGGGCGTGTTTCTTGTAGTTTTCGTTTTCATCGCCGTAATACAAGTGGGCGTAGCGAAAAGTGAAGGAAAGATGAAGAATGATCCACGCAAAAGCCACGGATGTAATGAACATCAATTCGTGCAGTAAATTCGATTTCCCCAGCTGGCTTGAATCGTTCCGCCAAAAAATAATGGTAACTAAAGCTGTTGAGCAGACAAGGGTAAGCAGAAAGAATTGCACCCAGATCCCCAGATCTTCATCTCCTGAACGCTGTGTAATAGCCTTGGAATTTACCGTGAAAAGTATATAGCAGCCTTCCAGAATGTAGAGCAGGCCAAATGTCAGCCAGCCGAACATAATACTTTCTTCTATGGTTCTTTCAAACTTGAAAAAACCGAAAGTTACCGCGGCGGCAATCAGAAAATTAAAGATGAGTTTGTAACGGGTGTACTTCATTTAATCACAGTTGGAACTAAGTTAGCCAAAATTTCTTCTAAATTCGTGCTATGGCGTGGCTCAAAAATTTGATCAAATATTATTTCAGTAAGCGAATTCATAAGGACAAATTGCATCCTTCGGTTGGGATTCAGCAGCGAGCACTCATGCTGCAATACCAAACAGCACAAAAGAACAAGCAGGTTCCGGCGTTCAATTCAACCGGCTTTAAAGTGTTTTCCCAGTTTGAGGAAGATGGATTGTTGTTATTTCTGTTCTCGCTTTTGGGAGAAAGCAGCAAGACGTTCATTGAGATTGGAGCTAACGATGGAATAAACAGCAATTGCAGTAACCTGGCAGTTCATTTTGGCTGGTCGGGATTGTTTTTTGAAGGCGATGAGAAACTGATCAAGCGCGGACGGAAATTCTATTCCAGGATACCGACACCTTATCATCCGAAACCAACCTACATTCAGGCTATTATCAAGCGCGAAAACATCAACGAACTCATAACAAAAGCCGGTTTATCAGGCGAAATTGAATTGCTTTCCATCGACATTGACGGCAACGATTATTGGGTTTGGGATGCACTTACCGTTGTTCAGCCGAAAGTTGTGGTTATTGAAACGCATACTGAATTCGGAACAGAGAATATTGTAGTTCCTTACGATCCCGATTATATGTTTCCCGGAAAACATCCGGTTTATCACGGAGCAAGTGTTATTGCTATGAATAAACTGGCTGAGAAAAAAGGCTATCGATTGATCGGTGCTTCGGATCTTGGAATCAACCAGGTTTATATCCGTAAGGATTTGCTGGTAGATGAGGTTCCTACAGTTACTCCGGAATCAACATTGTGGCATCCGCTGGCAAAAGACGGATTCAAATCGTTTCAGGAAATTAAGGATTGGGAATATTTGGAAGGATAATTGGCTGCTCCAAAAGGACGATCGGCACATGAAAAGTCATGAGTGGATTGCGAAAAGTGGTCATAGGTTCTTGAAAAGTGGTGATCGGTCTGTGAAAAGTGATGATCGGCTCATGAAAAGTAATGATCGGATTTCAAAAAGTGGTCATCGGCTTGCGAAAAGTGATCATCGACTCGCGCAAAGTGATGGTTGGCTTCCGCAAAGTCGTGATTGGAACCCGGAAAGTGACGATTGGATGGTGAAAACCGGTGATTGGCTTGTGAAAAAAGTCGGGGCGAATAATTATTCGCCCCGACTGGTTTTATTTTTATCCTGATTTTCTTTTTTAAAACTCTGCGTTCTGCGGTGTTCTTGGGAACGGAATTACATCGCGGATATTCGACATTCCGGTAACGAACATCACCATACGTTCGAATCCTAAACCGAATCCGGCATGCGGAACTGATCCGAAACGGCGTGTATCTAAATACCACCACAAATCTTCTTCGTGGATTCCGAAAGCAGCACATTTCTTTTTCAAAACATCCAAACGTTCTTCACGCTGCGATCCGCCAACCATTTCACCAATTCCGGGAAATAAAATGTCCATGGCAGCAACGGTTTCTTTTCCTGGTTCGCAGCCATCGTTTGCGCGCATATAGAATGCTTTGAAAGAAGCCGGATAATCAGTAATAATTACAGGGCGTTTGAATTCTTTCTCCACTAAATATCGTTCGTGTTCCGACTGAAGATCGGTTCCCCATGTAACCTCGTATTTGAATTTCTTTTTCTTGTAATGGTTCGAATTCATCAACACGTCAATTGCTTCTGTGTAAGTGATTCGTTTGAAATCATTTTCCATTACAAACTGCAAACGCTCTAACAATCCTAGCTCGGCACGTTCGTTTTGCGGTTTCGATTGTTGTTCCTGGGCTTCTCTTTCGTTCAGGAATTTCAAATCGTCGGCACAATTCTCCATCACGTAACTACAAATGTATTTCAGCATGCTTTCAGCTAAATCCATGTTGTCGTGAATGTCATTAAACGCAACTTCCGGTTCAACCATCCAGAATTCGGCTAAGTGACGGGAAGTGTTGGAATTCTCTGCACGGAATGTTGGTCCGAAAGTATAAATCTGTCCAAGTGCCGTAGCCGCTAATTCGCCTTCCAACTGACCTGAAACTGTTAAGTTTACTTGTTTACCAAAGAAGTCTTCCGAATAGTTTACACTTCCGTCTTCGTTTAATGGCGGGTTTTTAGGATCAAGATTCGAAACCCGGAACATTTCCCCGGCTCCTTCAGCGTCCGAACCTGTAATGATCGGCGTATGAATGTAATAGAATCCTTGTTTATTAAAGAAATTGTGAATGGCAAAACTTACGGCGTGACGCACTCTGAAAACGGCTCCGAACAGGTTTGTTCTGAAACGTAAGTGCGCTTGTTCACGCAAGAATTCCAAACTGTGTTTCTTAGGCTGCATGACCGTTTTCTGAACATCGTCAGGATGTGCTTCACCGATAATTTCAATTTCTGAAACCTGCAATTCAACTGCCTGACCGCTTCCTTGTGATTCGATCAAAGTTCCGGTTAAACCCACAGAAGCAGCTGTTGTGATTTTCTTCAATGTTTCCGCATCGAAATTATCAGCTTCAATAACTGCCTGGATATTATTAATTGTTGAGCCGTCATTTAACTGGATAAAGCGGTCATTACGAAACGCTCTTACCCAACCTTTAACAACATACGTTTCACCAACTTTAGGTGAACCCAGGACATCAACAATTTTAGTTCTTTTCATGTTTTTTATTATGTCTCACAAAAATAGAAAAATAGTAGTGACGGGTCGCGACCCGTCACTACTATTTAATATCAGAATCAGTAATTAGGAGACGGCATTCACATGTGCCGCTGCCTTTAAAATGTTCTTCGATAATTGAAAAAGTCCAGTTTGCGCTTGCGTTCAGGTTCTTTTGAATGTGTAATGTATCACTTGTTAGAACACCGTAAGTAAGTGCCCCCTCCGGAAAACCGCACTCTGAAAAACCAGATACTCCATGGCGTTCTGAAGTTTTGGCAACAACTGCATAAGAGTTTTTTTCAATTACAATGCTGTCCTGAATAAAGGTGTGATAAATTTCCGTGTCTGTTTTAATCCAGATATCGTGAGAAGATTGGTTTACGATAATCCGTTCAAACCGACCATTAGGCTCGCAAGAGCAAATAATAAAAATTAAGCTGATAGGTAGGATGAGTTGCTTCATTTTAAATTGAAAAAACCCGGTCACTGAGCTGAGTCGAAGTGCCGGGTTCGTATTATTATCTTCTAAGTCCTCCGCCTCGTCGTGATTTGAACAAAGCATGATATTGATTTATATAACTTAAGGAGAATTCCAAACTTCCGATTCCGGGAGCTCTGCGTAAGGCTGAAAGCGTTCCATCATAAGAAACTCCGAATTTGAAGCCTTTGTATTCAAGCTGCATGGTAGGAATAATGGCATCTTTCATACGTGCATAACAGCCAATACCAAGAGATGCATCTCTGTTTATTCCTGTTTGTTTCGAAGATTCGGTAAAACGACGTTTAATTACTCCACCGAAAATGGTTTCGTAATGTCCGCCCTGAACAAATTGAACAGCCTGTGCGTCAAATGAAAAGCGTGTGTTTGGAATATCCATCGCATAGTTCACCATTGCCACGTATTTGCGTTCAAGTTTTTCGGTTGAACCTGTTCTGTATTTTAATGTTGGAGCATTTGCATGGTATGCAGCCAATCCGAATTGGAATTTGGTATCATTGTTACGGGCAAAGTTTGAGTTGTCACCATCAAACTGGTAAAACAAACCGGCCGAAGCATCAAAATAGTTAAACGAATTCAAACCCGATTCACCACTCACGATATTTTGGTCGTACATAGTTCCGTTCCACTGAGAATCGAAGATTAGTTTCGACAAATCGCCTTTTCTGCTTCCTATTCCAGCCTGAATTCCGGCAGAAAGCTGGTGACCAGATCCCATCGGCAAAATGCCCGAAAGGGTCATAGCACCTGTTTGGGTTCCGAATTTTGACAACCCGCCAATATCATTGTAGAATTGAAGTCCGATTGCCAAATGTGGTTGCGGACGCATAACGTCTTTAAACAAACAGGCATCTACGTTTATTCCCGAAGACATGAACGAAGTACTTCCGCCAAGCCATTGATTCCGCTGATGCAACGCAACGCGTTCCCAGCCGTCGTAAACTCCCACCGCACCCGGATTCAGCAAGTTCGGCGATTGCAGAATCTGTGAGAAGTGTAAATCCTGGGCTGAAACCATTCCGAATGTCGAAATAATTCCAACAAAAGCTATAAACCGTTTCATCGTTAACGCATTAAAGTAAGGTTACCATTCAGCTGTTCTGTTCTGCCATCTTTGTATTTCACTTCTGCCATGAAAGCAAAAACTCCGGTGTTTGCAGGTGTTCCGTTTACCTTACCATCCCAACGTTCTTTTACGTCAGACGACATGAATACACGGTTACCCCAACGATCATAGATATAGTAAGTAAACGATTGAACATCTTTTCCAACTCGCGGACCGAATGTCTCATTCAGATCATTTCCGTCAGGACTAAATCCTGTTGGCATGAAGAACCCGGGGAAACAATCATCGCCTGTTGAATTCGGATCACAATCATCTAAAGGATCACTACCGTTCGCGATTTCCATTCCGTCAGAAATTCCATCACCATCTGTATCAGGATTATTCGGATCAGTTCCTAAACCTGCTTCAATATCATCAGGCAGACCGTCTAGGTCAGCATCACAAGCTGTGTTGTTCGGATTCGGATCACACGGATCAAGCGGATCAGAAGTACCGTCTTCAGTTCCATCTGTTAAACCGTCATCATCTGAATCGGGATCGTTCGGATCTGTTCCAATACTACCTTCGTAAGAATCAGACAAACCATCACCGTCTGTATCTGTGAAACATCCTGGCAAAGTGGCATTCGGATCACATGGATCTAATGGATTTGAACCGTTCGTAACTTCAACACCGTCGTTGATTCCGTCACCATCTGTATCCGGATTTGTAGGATCTGTTCCGATTGTTGCTTCATCCGGATTCGAGATTCCGTCACCGTCTTCATCACATAACGGATTCATTGGGTTCGGATCACAAGGATCAAGCGGATCTGAAGTTCCTGTAGCAACAAAAGTTGTGCTGGGATCGTCAACACCATTAGTCTCTTCACCGTCTGTAACACCGTCATCATCAGTATCTGTGTCGTTCGGATCAGTTCCGTTTGTTACTTCGTCATCATTTAAAACTCCGTCACCATCCCAGTCGGGAGTGTCGAGAATAAATACGGCAGTAACAGTCACAGGTGCCAAAATGTCCATAGAATTGGTGTCTTCAGTAGCTGCCGCGGTCATAGTGTTGGCAGTAAAATCCCAATGATCAAATACGTAACCCGGACTTGCTTTTGCAACAAAATTTGTTTGTACACCTCCGTAATAATCACCTGTCCATGCGTAAGAAGCCGGCCAAATGGAGTTTACTTTTGCTTCACCGCCACCAACAGGTGTAACGTCAACAATTAACTGGTAAGGACCGGAAAGCTGGTAACAATCGATCATTCCCTGTTCGATTGCCGTACAACGCTGAGTGATAAAGTTTTCAAGTGTTGTTACGTTTTGCTGCCAGCCGGCGTAAGAGTTCCCCCCCCATTTGGCTAATTGACCGTTCATTTCCGGTTCAATTTCGTTGATCATACTATCCAAAAGGAAAGTCATGTAATCACAACCCAAATAGGTGTTCACTAAATCGGCATACCTGGAAATATAGTATTGTTCAACCATCGGATTTTCATCGATGAGTTTTTCAAGAATATCTGTATGTCCCTGTCCACCCGGATTTGGGAGATTCTCTACGTTACAAGGATCTGCATTTGCTGTTGGATCCGGAACTCCTGTGTAATTGATATAGTGTCCGAAAGTTGCGTCCATATCCCAAAGGGTATAACGCCATCTTTTCTTATCTCCTGCGGGATCAGTTCCTCTCCACCAGGCGGTGTTCCAGTTTAACCAGTCCATTGTTACCACGTATGAATTCAATACGAAGTAATCAACAAGCGACTCCCAGTTTAAAGTTGTATCAACGTTTTCGAAATTTGCAGCATTCCCCATGTTGTTGGAGTTGATAAAATTGCGAAGTGTATTCCAGTCTGTCTGAGCTTGAGCGCCACCATATTCTGACCAAGTCGACCCCCATGTTTTTAGGTATTGTAAATGATATTTATCCTGATCAGCGTAGTATTTTGTGAAATCCCCATCATCTACTTTTTCGCGCATGTCGTATACACCCCAGTACTCCCCGTTTAAATAAATGATACATGGCTTCCATGTACGTTCATCCATTGCGAGGTGTGCTTTTTGTGATAAGGTGTGCACGTATGAATCGCGAATATGAGCGCCATCTTCAAAAGAAACGTTATCGTTGGCAGCAGCCTTAAAGATCAGACGCTGAAATTCATCGCGTGATTTCTCAGGGAAGATCTGGTGCTCTATGTCATCATTATAACCGAACTGATCGCGCATGATAAAGTCGAAACCACGCTGATCGTAAGCCCATGAGTCATTTCCGTGTTTATTAAAATCGCCTTCACCTTCACTAACAAAAGAGTTATCTTCTTCGAAGAACTCAAAAAAGCCTTTGTAGTTAGTAGACCAGCCGTTTCCGTTTGCAATTAAATCGAAAACCTGCTGACCGGCAACCGAAATTACCGGCATACTGTGATCAACATTGATAAAGTAAGTATTGGAAGCACAGAAACTGGAAAGACCCGTCCCGAAGGCTTTTGCTCTAAGAACAGTAGTTGCGGTAATATTGATTGGGCCTGTATAAGCTGTTGAAGCGGTTGTTGGCTCAGATCCGTTTGTTGTATAGCGAATAGTTGCCGTTGGTTCTGAGCAAGTGATTGTAACACTTTGTGCGCCGGGGTAGAATCCCTGAGGAATATCCATTACCGGAGTCGGGTAATAAGATGCTACCGCTCCAGCATTGGCTGCATTTGGTGTTGGAGTTGTAAAAAGACTCCAGGTTGCGGCCCCGTTGGTAGTTCTTCCGTATGAGTGATTTTCTTTAGTCATTACAGTAATTTCAATGAAATCTACAGTAACTCCACCCGGACTGGTAAGGATTATGAAATCACCTTCCGTTTGTTTTAAGTTGAAATTTGGATGATATTGTGTGCCGTTTACCAGGCCTCTTCCGCTGCAAAAAACCATTTTGTATCCGTTGGCTGGAATGCTGCCTGAAGGAATTTGCCATTTCAGTGGGTTTGCGTCGTTATCCGAAAGATAATAACCGGTAAGGTCGATAGCGGCCCCGGTCGGATTGAATAGTTCAACCCAATCTTCTCGTTCTCCGTAGGCATCTGTTGGGCCGGCAATATTGGAACAGGAAAATTCATTGATTACAACCTGGGCATTTAAAGAGCCGGCAAGAAGGAAAATGGGTAATGTTAAAAGTGAATAAAGTCTATTCATGGAGAGTAGTTTTAATCTGTAATGATATGAAAATAAAACGGGTTATCTGTAGGAAGGTTGTGTTAATTCCTCAGATTTGTGAAATTATTAACCACTTTTTTTAGCCTTCCTGAAACCCAGCCTTAAAATTCTCTTAATATTGTAGTAATAAATAAACATATGAAAAAACTATTATTCCTTGCAATTGCGTGCCTCTCCCTTGTCGCTTGCAAAAAATTTGAAGGCGAAGGAGGCAGGGCTTCCATTTCCGGAAAAGTGTCGGTTATGGAAAAGCTCTATACCGGTTCAACATGGACAGACACTGCTTATTACGACGGTGCTACAGAAGATGTTTACATCATTTATGGTGATGGTGAGACAATGTACAATGACAAAGTTGAATGCTCTTACGACGGAACCTTTAAGTTTGACTATTTGCAACCCGGAAATTATACCATCTTTACGTATAGCAAGATTTTCCATACCGGAAACAATGTACCGAATAACGATGATGATTATTATACTCTTGAAGTTGTGAGTCAATCAGTTACGATTGAGAAGAAGGAAAGTAAAGATCTCGGAACTATAAACATTATTAAATGAGAGGGCTGATTGTAGCGGCTTTCGTTTTTGTTTCTCTGATTTCATACACCCAGGTTCAATCCAGGGGTCAGATCTGGCTCGGTGCAGGTATCAAAAGAGAGATTCACAAGGATTTTGTCCTTAGTGCAGGAACGAATGTGCGCTGGTTCAATGATGGAAGAATTAAAACGCTTTACCAGGAAGTCTGCATTAAAAGCGAACATCTTGATTGGCTTCGTCCGTCTGTTGAATATCGCATTGTCACATCATATGATGATCTCCGCAATTACTCCAATGCGCACCGTCTGAACGTGAACCTGGATTTCAGAACAAAAGTGAATGACTTTAAACTCGGAATGCGTTTTCGTTATCAGGGATACCTGGGCGGAGGAATTGGAAACGGTTCAGATTTAGATCCGGCGTATCGCTTCAAACCGTATGCAGAATGGAAGAATAAATCGCGTTATACTCCTGAGATTTCGGCGGAATATTTCTATAATCCGATTCCCGGACCGGTTGGAACCCGATTCAACAGAATGCGTTACGGTTTGACGATGAATATTGATGCTAAAGGCCCTAACGATTTTGGAATTACCTATTACTATGGACGTAAATTCAATACCGGAAAGCCATACACTGAACACATTCTTTCATTGGAATATAGTTTCGAGTGGAAGAAACCGAAAAAGAAAAAAGATGTTACGGAGTAATTTTCTTCAAATTAAAACAAGTCGGGGCGAATCTTGATTCGCCCCGACTTGTTTTATTGAAAATCTATTTAGAACAAAGCATCCCGCCGTTGGCTATCCAGTTTCAACAGGATAAAGAACATCATGGAGAATGCCATCATGGAAGATCCTCCATAACTGAAAAATGGCAATGGAATTCCGATGACAGGGGCCAGGCCAATGTTCATTCCCAAATTCACGGCGAAGTGATAAAAAACTACCATTCCCACACAATAGGCATACACGCGATTAAAGGTTGAACGCTGTCGTTCGGCAATTTTCAGGATTCGAAAGAGCATGAAAAGGTATAAAATCACCACAACAGATGTTCCCATGAATCCCCATTCTTCCGCGAGGTGACAGAAAATGAAATCTGTTTCACTTTCAGGAACGTGATTTGCGCGAACACTTGAAACACTAGCTTCGCGGAACCCTTTTCCCATTAATCCGCCTGAACCAACGGCTGCCATTGCCCGGTTCCGGTTATAATCATCACCGTCGGGATCTTCTTTCAGCCCTAAAACCAATTCTATACGATCTTTTTGGTGTGTTGCAAGACTTTCAAAAGAGAAATTAACAGCAGTAGAAAGCCCACAGGAAAGCGCCCATCCAATGACTATGACGATAAGTATTCTACGTCTTTCTCGTTTAGCTGAAATCCAGCGAAGAAACAGATATGCTAAGATTCCAAGTAGGGTAATCACAATCAAAACCCCGATATAACCGTCAATTAACACTCCTGGTAAAAAAGTGAATTCGTACTGATTTTTCGACATTAGTAAAGTAATGACCGAAAGAAAAACGGCGTAGAACAGAATTGGTATAAAGTGACTTCCAACCCAGGTTTCTTTCATCCTGATCCCGAAGAGTCCAACAAAGCGAAGCACCAGCGGGTCGAAGGTTATTCCTTCACGGTAGAGCACGAAGAAAAAAGAGGTAAAGACCACAAAAGTTCCGGCATCGGGCTGAAGCAGGATCAAAACCATGGGAACCAGCAAAATTCCCAGGGAAGAAAATACCGAACTGATATTTTGCTGTTTTACGTTGATGGTTGCTAAGTATTTCGAAAGTAAAATGGCCGCTCCAATCTTCATGAACTCAGCCGGCTGAATCCCGAATCCTCCAATTCCCAGCCAGGCATGAGCACCATTTTTCGCAGGCATAAAAAGCACCACGATCAGTAATATGAAGCAAAAAATGTAAATGGGGACGGCAAATTTCCGATAAACATCGGAATCGATCAGGAAGACAAGAAATCCGAGAAATAAAGAGATTCCAATCCACATCATTTGTTTCCCGTAGGTTTGACTGAGGTCGAATGGGTTCGGGTGATCCGGAACATAAGAAACAGAGTACACCGTTGAGGCCCCGAAAATCATCATGGCAATCACGGTTGCAAAAAGCCACCAATCTACGTGTTGTGTAAGTGTTTCTTCTCTCCGCACGACTTACTTTTTTTTAGGTCTGGCCTTCACATTCAGCAAATTAGCTTCAATGATCATTTTCTCTTTTGCCTTGTCTGTCACTTTCTTATTTATGTATTTGTCCATCATTAATCCGGCAATTGGAGCAGCCCAAACTCCACCGAATCCGGCATTTTCTATAAATACTGATATAGCAATTTTCGGTTTGTCCATTGGAGCAAAAGCAATAAATACAGAGTGGTCTTCTCCGTGCGGATTCTGCGCAGTACCGGTTTTTCCGCAAACCAGGATGTTCGGTACAGCTGCGCGATGACCCGTTCCACCTCCTTCGTGGACAACCCGGCGCATTCCTTCTACAACGGGTTCAAAATGTATTGGGTTAACTTTGGTTTTGTTCTTCACCAAGAATTCCGGCAACGGGCCTCCATTTCCAATTTTCCGAACAAAGTGCGGGGTAATGAACCAACCTCTGTTTGCAATGATAGCAGCAATATTTGCCATTTGCAGCGGAGTGACTTTGACCTCGCCCTGACCAATTGCAATGGAGCGAATGGTTGAAAAGGCCCATGTATTATGTCCGTACCATTTATCGTAATAAGCCGAATTCGGAATTAATCCCGGGCGACAACCCGTAATGTCAGTTGCAGGTGTTTTATTTAAACCAAAGCTTAGCATGTAATCATACCAAACGTTCAAACCGAGTTCAGCATCCTGAAAAACGCTTCGTTTCTTGCCTTGCTGGATTGCACGACGCATGACGTAGTAGAAGTACGGATTACATGAGTGTTTAATTCCATCCGGAAGATTTGTAGCATTCGGATGGTTGTGACAACCAACCATGCTTTTTGTACATGGAAAACCAGACTCCGGCGTGATAACACCTTCCTGTAAACCGATCAGGGATTGTAATAACTTAAAAATAGATCCCGGAGGATATTCTGCTGCCAATGGCCTTGGATACAGTGGTTTTCCTAAATCTTTCAGCAATAGAGGATAATTGTCTCCAATGTTCTTTCGACCTACAAGCATATTCGGGTCGAAGCTCGGAGCGGAAACCATTGCTAAAATTTCTCCGGTTGACGGATCAATGGCTACAATGCATCCGCGTTTGTTCTGCATCAGTTTTTCGCCATAAACTTGTAAATCAATGTCTAAACCGAGATGAAGTGCAGGGCCAATTTTGGAAATAGTATCGTATTTGCCGTCAGCGTATGATTCAATGGCATCGTTGGTAGCTGAGGTTACCACGTATTGAATTCCTTTTTGTCCGCGTAGTTCTTTTTCGTAAAAACGTTCTAATCCGGCTCTTCCCACTAAATCTCCCCCGCGGTAGAATCCGTCTTCGTCTATCTCCTCCTGAGAAACCTCGTTCAAATAACCAAAGATATTTGCACCGCCATTGTAAGGGTAAGACCGCATGGACGTTAAATCTTCTTTAAACCCGGGAAATTTCTCAAGATGCGGAGCAATCCGCGTAATCTCGTCGTTGGATAATTCCTTAATGAAGGGGTACCAGCGCTGGGGCTGATAATTGTCCTGAAGCTTATTTGTATTCGGGTTCCGGTATTTACCCTCTCTTTTTTTAATTTGATAAAAGCGGTCCTTCACCATTTGAGGAGTCCATCCTATCAGTTTTGCGAAAGCCACAGTATCCAGATCATGAATATCTTCCTCTCGCATCATCAGGTTATAGTAGCTGCGGTTAGAAACCACTTTTTTACCGTAACGATCGTACATAATCCCACGGGGGGGCGTAATTTCTATTCGTTTTTCAGCAATTTCCTGAGCACGCAATTTCCAGGTATCATCTACAACCTGCATGAAAAATAATCGTGCAAGATAAATAACACCGATTAGGGTAAAAAAGACAATGATGACGTATTTGCGACTTTCCAGATTCATTTATTCTCCTCGTTTACGCATAAAAATGAACTGAACTAATATACTGATTAAGAATGACAAAGGCACGCTTAACGCAATCTTACGCAGGATCAGGAGGATTTCATTAAGTTGAAGTGATTCCAACAGGAAAAACCAGGTATGGTGAATAACCAGCAATGAGCCGTATGCTCCGATAAACCATTGGGTTCCTAGTGATCTGATTCCGGCTGCTTCAACACTGTCGTAACCATCACGCGGGGCAAATGCTTTAAAAATGGCAGGACGTAAATACCCGATCAGAACAGCGGCAGATGTGTGCATTCCAAAGGTATTTGACAGAGCATCAACTGATATTCCGATCAAAAACGAAAGGAGCATAAGACTTAATGGCCCTAATTCAAATGGCAGCAGTAAAATGAATAAGGGATAAATCATCGGATAGGCACCTAAACCTATCTCCAGGTTGTTTAAAACAATTACCTGCAGAAAAACGAGTAAAAGAAAACGAAGCGATATTGGAATGATCTGATTCATGTTTATTCGTTGTCTTCTGATTTATCTGCCGGAATTTTGCCTTGCAGGTCCTGAATTTCTTTGAGATGGTCGTTGTGAACGATGTATATTTTTTGAATAGTCCTGAAATCCGTTGCCAAGGCCAAACTGATATCCCATTGGGGTTCACCGTTCTGGACCGTTTTACGTTTAATCACCGTCCCAACCGGAATTCCTTTTGGAAAAATCCCGGAATTCCCGCGGGTAACTACTTTCGACCATTTTTTGAAATAAATATCTGAGGAAACACCTTCAACCTGAACAATGCGCGAACTTTTTTGATCCCACTTCAATAACCCGAAAGCACCTACTTTATCCAGGGTCACATCCAGATTAATGTTTTTGGAAAGCACCGTTTTAACCAGGCAATAGTGCTCCTGAACCAAATGCACGATTCCAACTACTCCGTCGGCCGAAATTACTCCGTCGCCGCGTTTTACACCGTGAATGGTGCCTACATCTACGGTCATGTAATTATTTCGCTTATCGTAAGTAGATTGAATAACGTTTCCGGGAATGTAAGTGTATTGATTTTTGTAAGTAGTATCTTCAATTATGATCTTGTTCCTTTTTACCTGGTAGTTGGATTCTTTCAACCGGGCTCGGAGAAAGGCATTCTCTTTTGCTAATTTCTCGTTATTGGTTTCCAGGTAGAAATGTTTGTCGACATTATTGCGCCATGTAAAAACGGTAGCATTCACAGAAGATGTTGTTGACATAAATTGAATGCTTGCAAATTCATTCATATTGAATAGCAATGCCAGTGCAATAATCTGCAAGACAGTGAATACCAGGAATAAACGAAATCGCCGTAGAAAAGCAATCAAATTGCGCATGACACAAAAATAGTTAGAAGTGAACTATTTTGAGCTTTTCTAAACTGATTTATAGAAAATAAACGTTCTTTTTTTTAATTAACGTGAATTTGATCTGAAAATACAGTCGGATAGCACTTTAAAATAGAGAAACAGACAGGCCGAATGACAGTAAATTCACTTGCACACTTTCCTTTGATTCGAAGAAGTTTGACAGACGGTAATCAGCAAATAAAGCCAGGTTTCTGAAACCTAAACGGGCATGAACACCGTAGATCAGAGGATTGGAATTTATGAGGTTTTTATCCTTAAAAATCTGTTGGTTGTGCTTCGTCCAGATCTTGTTGTAGGTTTGAAACTGGTACCCCGCATAGCCGCCCAGATGGAGTTTTAAATGTTTCCACTTCTCGGCACGGAAGCGTAGTTCCAATGGGACAGCAACACTGTGACTTCCAAGAACTTGTTTGTCAGGAGTGAATAAAGCACCATAATCACTGACTGTAGTTTGCTGCTTTTCCGTATTCTGAACTAAAATATGATTATATCCTGTTCGTGCGTGACGATAGCTAAATCCCCAGCCAATAGAAAAAGTATTTCCTTTGGTAACCGGAACATCCCACATAGTATTTGCATTCCAGCCAAAAGAACCACGGGTTGTTTGTGCAGGAAGTTCTCCGTTTGCCTGAGTGTAAAAGAAGTCAAATATCAGGCGGTCGTATTTTCTTGATTTATCGTCTTTTCCGGGTCTCATTCCGGTTGAAAACCACATGAAACCGGGTTTGAAACGCGAGGCGATCTTTTCATCCTTATATCCGTACTGGGCAGATACGTTGAATGACATCAGAAGAATTAAACTACAAAGTACTGCTTTCATCTTGTTTTCGGTTTTGTTCCCAACGCCAGGAATCTTTCAAAGCATCTTTAACGGTTAAGGTAGTTTGCCAGTGAAGTTCGTTTTTTGCTTTGTCGGTGTTTGCATATATTTCCGGAATATCGCCGGCCCTTCTCGGTCCGAAGGACCAATTCAGCTTCTCTCCGCTGATCTCTTCAAACAGCGTAATCAATTCCAATACGGAAGTCCCGTTGCCGGTTCCGAGATTAAAAGCTGCGGGATTTTCGTTTCCGGCATAGCCGAGAGCTGCAATATGTGCTTTGGCTATATCTGTAACATGCACATAATCGCGGATACACGTTCCGTCTGCTGTGTTGTAATCGTTTCCGAAAACTACCAGCTCTTCACGTAAACCAATGGCAGTTTGTGTTATGAAAGGAACAATATTATTGGGACGGCCAACGGGTAATTCTCCTATCAAGCCACTTTTGTGAGCTCCAACCGGGTTGAAATAACGAAGCAGAATTGCTTTCAGTTTTCCTTTAACAACATAATCGCGGATAATTTGTTCGTTCATCCATTTGGTCCAGCCATAAGGAGAACTTGGTGTGCCAAGTGGTGAGTTTTCAAAGACTGTTGAACTTCCTTCCGGTTCTCCATAGATTGTACAGGAAGAAGAGAATATAAGCTGTTCAACATGAAATTCTTCCATTACGTCCATTACATTCAGGAGGCCCGTTATGTTGTTGTGGTAATATTTTCCGGGATTATCTACTGATTCTCCAACTGCTTTGTATGCTGCAAAATGAATAACACTACTAATTTCAAATTCTTTGAAAACTCCCTGTAAAAAGGATTTGTCACAGCAGGATCCTTGTCTGAATATAATCGGTCGCCCGCAAACATTTTCCAGCCAGGATAAAAACTCGGGAGTTGAATTCGAGAAATCGTCAATTAGAACTGGCTCATATCCGGCATCGAAAAGCTCAACAACAGTGTGTGAACCAATATAGCCTGTTCCTCCAGTGACCAAAATATGCTTCATATTCACAAGTTTACGGAATTTTGTTGGATGAGAAAGTTAGTCTTCAATCGTCAGGTCTAAAACCGGATCGTCTGATTTTTTGGTAAGTAATTCAAGTACCTGTCTTAAGTTGATAATCTTGAGCCCGAAGACCACAACTGCCCAAATCACGATCAGAATGGCAGAGTACATTAAAAACGATAAATGCAGCCATTCGCGCTGAATCAGAATAGCACTTACAATAACGAGTGTCAGAATGAACAATTTCAACCAGGTGTGTTTTGCAACATCATGTTTCATTCGGTATTTTACCTCGAAATACTGGAGCCATCCTATCACACTTTGTGATACCAATGTAGCAATGGCGGTTCCCGGTGCTCCCAAAAACGGAATCAGGATTACATTTAGAACAATCATGGTGATGAGTCCGAGAAATGCAATCTGGTTTAGTCTTCTCATTGAACCCTCTGCCGTGAGCAAGGTCCCGAAAACAATTGTAAAACACATCGGAATGAATGCTATGGAAAGAAAGATCCAGGAAAGATTGGAGTAATTGTTTACTTCTTTATACAAAGCTGTAAAAATCTCTTCTAGAGTACCAACTGTTATTCCAACCATTATAAGGCCACCCGCTGTAAGAATATTCAAAGAGGTTGTCATAATTCCTGTGGTACTTGCTTTTTGTTTTAAGAGCCGTGAGAAAACAGGAAGTAAAATGCTTCCGAAAAGAACTCCGAACATCCAGCATGCGTCTAGTAAACGGAAACTTTGGAAATAATAACCAACTTGCAAAGTTCCTTCAGGATGAATTTTTTTCAAAAGAACGCCACCCATTCTGAAACAAAGCATCATTACAATCACCAGAATGGCGTATGGATATGATTTTTTAAAAATGGCCGCAAAATATGCTTTGTCCCAGTGCAGCTTTGGCATGGAAACCAGTTTGATATAGATTGCGATTGCAATTGCGCATGAAATTCCGGAAGAACCAATAAAGAACGCCACAAACCACTGCAGGGTAATTTCATTAACCGGAATGAAAAATCCGTAGAGCAAACACAGACCTAAAACGAAATAAACCGATCGCTCTGCAACGGAAAGAACTGCATCCAAACCGAATTTCAGCAATCCGCCGGTATAAGCCCGAACGTAATTCACGGTGATAGTAGAAATTTGGTGTGCGAGCAAACAAACGAGAATCCAGAGCCATTCAGTTGGCATCTGAATGGAAAAATAGAGAATAAAGGTCCATACAACATACACCAAAACAAGCAGTAAACGCAACGTGAACAAGCGATTGGAATACTTTTTCAAAAGATGCGGATATTGAGCAATCGTTTTGGTCATGTAATTCGTAATTCCCATATCCAGGAACATTGAAAACAGGAAGGTAAAGTCGAGTGTTGTGACAAAACTTCCGTAAACCTCAGACCCGATGAGGTTTTGCATTCGGATATCGACCATGAAGATGGTTGCCGGTTTCACCAACAGGTTTAACAGCAATGTGATTCCAAGACCTTTAAGAAAGAGTTTTTGCATGTTAGAATAGCCGATTTAACTGCAAAATGGTAGTTGATCCAAATACCCAAGCAGCCTGTGAAGATTGAAAATAATACGTAGCGCTATTTGTTGGATTCAAACTCATTTCTTTTAAAGAGTTGCGAAGTTAGGAAAAGTTGTAAAATTGGCGGTTCAAAAAGGGATTTATGTTTCAAATCGGATGTAAATGCGACATTCATGCATCACTTTTGCGACTTTTTGTATCAAAATAGTAACTTCGTCTCATGCGAATAGGGGTAAACACGCGATTTTTATTGTCTTCTAAAATGGAAGGTTTCGGCTGGTACACTTATGAAGTTGTGAAAAGACTGGTTGAAAATCACCCCGAACATGAATTTGTTTTCTTCTTTGACCGCCCGTTCGACCCGAAGTTTGTATTTGGAAAAAATGTAGAACCGGTAGTATTATTTCCTCCGGCACGACACCCGGTACTTTTTCGCTGGTGGTTCAACAGATCCATTACGAAAGCATTGAAGAAATACAAAATAGATGTTTTCTTTTCGCCTGACGGGTATCTTTCTTTGAAAACGATGATTCCTCAGATTCCGGTTATTCACGATTTGAATTTTGAACATTATCCGGAAGATCTACCCACAAAACACCGGAATTATTACCGCACTTATTTTCCGAAATTTGCGGAAAAGGCAGCCCAGATAATCACGGTTTCTAATTATTCCAAAGCTGATATTGTTTCAACTTATGGAATTGAAAGTGATAAAATAACTGTTGCATGGAATGGTGCTTCTCCGACTTTTGTTCCTTTGGACAAAGAGAAAATTGATACCGTTCGGGCAAAATACACTTCCGGCAGGCCGTATTTCATTTATGTAGGAGCAATTCACGCACGTAAAAATGTGGGTCGATTGGTGAACGCTTTTTCCAAATTCGCATGGAAGAATAACCAGGTAGATCTGCTGATTGTTGGTGAAAGCATCTGGAATTCCGAGAATACACTCATTCCGGAAGTAGCAGATGAGATCAAACAACGCATTATTTTCACCGGACATATTCCTTTAAGCGAATTAAATGAACTGATGGGAGCTGCACTTGCTTTAACATACGTTCCTTATTTTGAGGGATTTGGAATCCCGCTTGTAGAAGCTATGCGCTGTGGATTGCCCATTCTTTCCGGGAATCTGACTTGTTTGCCTGAAGTAGCAGAAGATGCCGCAATTTATGTGGATCCGTTCAACGTAGACGAAATTTCGGATACCATGCTGAAATTGAGTGATGATGAGTCATTAAGAATAAAATTATCTCAGCAAAGCTTAAAAAGGGCCGAATTATTTTCATGGGACCATACCGCAAAAGCAGTTTGGAACGTTATTATAAGCGTTGCCAATAAGAAACCGCATGAATAAACTGATTTTTATTTCGTTCACAGTTCTTTTTCTGTTTTCATGCAAGGAAAGAAAAACCAGGAAGGCAGGTGAGCGCATGCAGGATTTCATCGTGGAAATCAGTGATTATGCCCGTTCCCACGATCCGGATTTCATTCTCATTCCTCAAAACGGCTGCGAACTGCTATTCAATGAAGTAGATGCCGAAAACGAATTGAATACGCGTTTTATCGATGCAATTGATGGTTTTGGCAACGAAGAATTGTTTTACAACGAAACATATTCTCCCGACGATTATCGTTTGGAAATGCTACGTAAAGTGAATTCTTCGCTGAAAGTAATGACCGCAGATTATCTTACCGACGATGCCAATATTCCCACTGCTTTTCAATATGCAGATGCTGAGCAATTCATTGCATTTCCGCGGGCGAGTAACAATTACGATTACAAATACATCCCGTCAGCGGTTCACAATGAAAATGCGAATGATATTACAAAACTGGCTGAAGCTCAAAACTATTTGTATTTGATTAGTTCCGACAATTATTCTAACAAAGAAAGTTTCTTACAAGCCATTCAGCAAACCAATTTTGATGTGGTAATCATTGACGCGTTTTTTGGTGATGATTTACTGAGTTCGGCAGATGTTGCCGGCTTGAAAGTAAAACAAAACGGTGGTCAGCGATTGGTCGTTTCTTACATGAGTATTGGGTCTGCGGAGAATTACCGTTATTACTGGAAGAAAGGCTGGGGGCCGCATCATCCGCTTTGGCTGAAAAAGAAGTATGACGGTTACAAAGACGAAATCTGGGTGAAATTCTGGAAAAAGGACTGGAAAGAAATCATCTATGGGAACGATGATTCTTACACTAAAAAATTACTCGACTGCGGATTTGACGGCGCTTATTTAGATAATGTGGAGGCTTTTTACGCGCTTTATCATAAGGATTGACTAAATCTTCCCCAAAACTTTCTGCTTCCGCTTCTCAAAAAAGGCTTCCAGGGTTTTCTTAGATAAAATACAGATCCCGATAATTACCGGTATTGAAATTCCATAATAGAACAGCGTTTCCAGGAACATTCCTTTTCCGGCCACGAATCCTTTCAGCAATTCAATGATCTGAGAAAGAATCAATAGATGAAACATGTAAATTCCGTAGGAGATTTCCCCCATGTATGATAGGAACTTATATTCCAGTGTGAACAGGTTTCGTTCAACAATAGAAACACCTATAATGATATAAAGGAACAATCCGTTTGTTACAATCGACGAAATAATGGGCTGCTCAAAGAAGAAATGCCAGATTTCATTTTTGATATTCGCCCCGAAAACAATGAAAATCAGCAGCAGCGAATACAGTATAATTTGAACGGGAATTTTATAGAAAATAGAAGCATTGATCTTCGCTCCGTAATGGAAAACGAGATAAGCTCCCAAACCGCCAATTGCCATTGATTCGAATTGATGGATGCGAACGATATAATTTACCAGATAATTGATCTTGATATTGCTTGTGAAATGGTAATAATTGCTGATCCCGATCAGGATAAACTTGATTGCAATCACACTTAGCAATAAGGCCAGAATATGCTTCTTAAACCATTTGAACAAAGGAGCCCAGATGAGGTAAAAAACCTCTTCAACTCCAATCGACCAAAGCGGTTCCAATAAATTGCTTCCAAAGAAAAAATTCACCATTCCGGGAACGAAGAAGATGAAATAATACCAGGTTTCCCCAAACGTATAAGGCATTTCATACGGAATATGAAACCATTTGATAAAGAAGGGCTGAATAATTGCGCCGACAATGACCATCAAGAAATACAAAGGCCAGATCCTGAAAACACGTTTGATATAAAACCGTTTGATTGAAACAGTATCACTCGATTGTTTTTCCCGCAAAAGCAAATAGGTAATTAGAAATCCACTTAGAACAAAGAAAAAACTTACCGCATTTGCCCCATTCTGGAAAAGTCCGAAATCTTTGAAGTGACCGAGTTCATGATCGTGCCGCAATGATTCTGCATGATGCAAAACCACCAAAAACGCGGCAAAGAACCGTAAAGTGTTCAATCCTTTGAAATGGGAAATAGATTTATAGTCCTGAATCATCCGGTGGTAAAATTAACCAGCTTCTTCAAATTATGGGAAATAAAATTCATGTATAAACCAGATAGGTACAACGCTTGCACTAAAGCTACAGCGAAGAGGCATAGTGAACATAGGCCGTGAAGCTAAATCTTAAAGTTTATGTTGCCTTTTAATCCTATACAATATATGTTTTTTGAATTTCGTGAACAAAAAAAAGAGGACCCTAAAAATCCTCTTTGAATATCGTGTTGCCATTTTTGCTCTTATACAAGTATGATAAGTGCAACGACTACGATTGCTGCGATTACTATGATATGAAATAATGACATGACGCTTTGTTTTAGTGCTTTCGCTGTTATTCTTCTGTTAATGGCAAGTGGTATGCCACTTGCTATATATGATTGTAAAACACTGTATTTCAATAATTTGTAATTTTTTGTTTTCAGGAAGTTCCTTGCTTTTTTTCAAAATGAAAAATAGTTTTCCACAAGTGAAATTCTGATTACCAGCCACTTCGGGATAAGTGGCACGCTGTTATTTGATTGTGTCGGCTTTCTCTTTTGCTTTTTCCTGTTTTTTAAAGGCTTTTCGAAGTAAAAAGCTATGCTGAAGCGCTTCCAGATCCTTGTTTAATGTGGCAGAACTCGCTTCCAGATTCGCAATGGTGCGTTTTATATCAGCGCCGGCTTTTTCATCCCGCATCAGAACGCCCATCGGACTGTTCGGATTCTCGGCTGCTTCCTTCAGATTTTTTACTGCTGCATCGGCGTTGCCGGCCATTTGTTCTAATTGTTTCATGGATGCCTGCAGCGAATTGAACACGGTTGTATCTGTTACCAGATCGTTTGCCAAAGTACCTTCTTTGTTTAGATTTTCAGCATAATTATTCAAAGAAGCAATAAAGACCTGTGCGTTGGCGGTAGCCGATTGCAATGTTGCCGATGTTGCCGCCAGGTTATTGTAAATATCGTCATTAGTTAACAAACGGCCAAGCGTTCCTTCTCCGTTAGCGAGCCTTTCAGTTAAAGCCAGGATATTGATGTTGTTTTTCTGCAGGGTAACCATCATTTCTTCAGTTGAAAGTGCCATTTCGTTTTTCAGACGATCTCCCTCTTTCACAGCACCGGCTTCTTGGGATCCGCCGTAAATGACGAGAATCTTGTTACCGATCAAACCGTCGCTGCTGAGTTTCACCATGGCATCTTTTCGAATGAATTGCTGAGACTCCAGGTTGATGTTCATTACTACGAGAACTTTGTGTTCATCCATTAGCTGCAGCCTTTTTACGGTTCCTATCTTGACTCCCGAAAACCAGATATTGTTCCCCTCCTGTAATCCGTTTACGTCAGAAAACACAGTTGAAATAGTCATCTTCTTTTGGAAAGTAGAATGCAGATTTCCTACGGACAATACACCTCCGGCTAAAAATAATAGTCCTATAAGAATAAAAACACCTACTGCTACTGCGCGTTTATTATTTGATGGTTCTTTCTTCTTCATGATTCCTGGATAAAATTGTAATCGTAAAACTGTTTGATTTGAGCATTGCCACTTCCGAAAACTTCGTCGAATGTTCCAACCTGTTCAAAATTCCCGTCTAGAAGCATGGCTACTCTGTCGCCGACGGTTTTTGCGCAAGTGAGGTCATGGGTAATGATAATTGAACTCGTATTGTACTTTTCGCGTACATCAAGGATCAACTGATTGATCTCGTCGCTTGTGATAGGATCTAGCCCGGAAGTTGGCTCATCGTAAAGCATAATTTCCGGTTTCAGTATTAATGTACGTGCAATTCCTATTCGTTTCCGCTGTCCTCCGGAAAGGTCGCCCGGCATGTTTTCCAGTTTATCAATTAATCCAACTGCATTAAGCACTTCTTCAACGGCTTCATTTACCTCACTTTGTCTAAGGTGTTTCCGGTTCATTTTCAAGGGAAATTCCAGGTTCTTGCGAACGCTCATACTATCATAAAGGGCGCTGTTCTGGAATGAGAACCCGATTCTTAAACGAAGCGCATCCAGCTCTTTCCCTTTCAACTGGTCGACATTTTGTCCAAGAACTTCTACATGTCCTTTGTCGGGAAAAAGTAACCCGGCAATGATTTTAATGAGAACAGATTTTCCGCTTCCGGACCTGCCAAGAATAACCATGTTTTCTCCTTTCATAACTTCCAAACTGACGTTTTTCAGAATATGCAATTCACCAAAAGATTTGTACAAATGTTTGATATTGATAACCGGTGTCCCGTCGATATGCTGTATTTCCTGCTGCTTTTTCATGGTCCGGTTAATAGTAGCGAATCCAGTTCGCCATTTGTACAATTACTACTTCTTCAATAAACACGAGGAACATTGCCAGGACCACAGCCTGATTCGCTGCACGACCGACTCCGTAAGTACCCTGAACAGCGTTATAGCCTTTGTAACAACCAATCATTCCGATGGTGAACCCAAAAACGGTTGATTTGAAAACGGAAGAGAAAATATCCAGAAACGTAATAGTTGAAAATCCATTATTTATGAATGTCACCACACTTACAGCTTCGTTGGCGTGAACACTGAAATAGGAGCCAAGGAGTGCTACAAATCCACAGTATAATCCTAGAATCGGGACCATTACAGTACAGGCAATAACCCGCGTTGTTACAAGGTATTTGAAAGGATTAATGGCTGATACTTCCATGGCGTCAATTTGCTCAGTTACGCGCATAGAACCCAATTCGGCGCCAATGCTCGAACCAACTTTACCCGCACATATCAAAGCCGTAACAAGTGAAGCCAACGCACGGACAATTGCAATGGAAATAAGCGAAGGAAGCCAGGAAGTAGCTCCGAATTCTGCTAATGAAGGACGAGATTGTTTCGTGAACACTATTCCGGTAACAAAACCCGTTAGTGTAATGAGAGGTAATGATTTCAAACCGAGTTCAAAACATTGATTAATGATCTCCCGCCAGTGAAACGGTGCACGGAAAGCTTCTTTGAAAAAGCGCCCGACAAAAAGCCAGGCCTTGTGAATATCGAGAAAGTATTGGTCGATACCTTTGGTGAAAACATATTTACGTGGAGACTTTCTCAAAATTCAATATTTAGGTTCATACCTTTTGGGTGAAGATGGGAAAGTTGCGGATCAGAAGTCTTACATAAGTTTTGGATTCCGTTACATAATTATTGTAATTTAAAAACATAATCCAGATAACTAGCTCAAAACCAATCGATAATGAAATCGTCGATTTTTCCTGTATAAATCCATTTTTGATCGCTTGATAACTTAATTTAACCTTTTAATGTTAAACTGGAATCGTTTCTATCATAGAATGAAATAGACAATACTGGCAATAAGCATGATAGCCGCTCCGGTGTAAAAAATAATTCCGAATACAATCCCGAATGCTCCGAAATTGGTTACAAAGACTAACCCCAGAAGTGCGAAGATCAATGCATAGATCAAAAGGATGACCCCTTTGGCTGTATTTGTACGCTCCTTGCGGACGAGTTGCTTTTTTATATTTTTTTTCGCCTTGAAAACCAGTGTTTTGGTCTCGGGGTTCTTGTTAAGCGTTATGGTTTTTTTTGGAGAAGGTCTTGACAGGGTACTGCCTATTGTAGCTGGAGCAGATGTATTCACCTGATGATTTTCTGTTTCCGGGAGAAAAACGAATTCTGCCGGTTTGACAGAGTTATCCGGAATATGTGGTTCTCTTTCAGCCGTTGCAGCCGAAACGGTTTGGTTGTTTGAAGCAGCCCTGAATTTCTTGTTCCGGGAAACGGAATATCCTTTGTTATATAATCGTTTTTCAATAGAACAGGAGCCTAGAATGCATAGAAGAACGAATCCAATAATCGCGTAGTGAAGTTTCATAATCGGGTTTGTTTCCGGCAAAGTAAGATTTATCTCTGCAGACAAACAAATATATCACTATGCGGACATAGATAGTGCGTATTTAATATCTCTGAAACGTAACAGAAACAATTGCCCCGATTAACATGAGAGTTCCTATACTTAGCAAAATGATTCCAACCAGGAGCCCCAAATTGTTATATCCCGGATTGTATACGAGACAGAATCCCAGAAGAATACAAAGTCCCGCTCCTACAAACAGACGTAAAGCTGCGGCTTCTCTGGATCGTTTGTATTTTAATGGATTTTTAGTTCCTTTTTCTGATTTGGAAATAAGTGTTTTTGCCTTAATAACCTCACTAATAATTTGATGCCTGACTGTTGAAACCTGATTTAATACCTCTTTCTTTGGAATAAGAGGCGTTTCTAATGTGTTCAAGCTGTCTTCAAGCAGTAAAACGCTCTGTTCGATTGAACTTATATGTTTGTTAGCGTATTGGCAAGCGAGTCTTGGTTCAGGGTGATTAGCTGTTTCATCAGCTGAAGAAGATCTGAATTTTTTGTGCTGCGAAATCGAATATCCCTTGTTGTATAAGCGTTTCTCTACAGAACAAGAGGTGAGAATATTTAAGAATAGGATGAATATAATGGCGGGGAGAGGTTTCATAATAAAATTTGTTTATTCGTCCAGTTCATTCTCGCGGAATGCAGAAGGAACCAGGTTCGGAATAACTTTTAATACAACTGGCAGTAGAATTGCACCACCAGGAAGCAGGAAAATGGCCAGTGCAGGCATTGACCTGGCAATATCCATGAATTGCGTTTTCACCCTTTCCTTTTCCTCTTTTGTGAGTTCTGAGGTGGTTGATTTTCGGATGAGAGAAACCAATTCTTTACTTTGCTTCAACTCAACGGCTAGTTTATCCTTATTACGGCCAAGAATTTTTATCCAGCGCTTTGAAACGCTGTTGAGTATATTTTCTACGGAGTTAGAGTCTTTTAAATAGGCAATGCTTTTATGATTTTCCAGTACAAATTGTTGTGCGAGCATGATGGCCTGCTCTACATCTGAATCCGATAGTTTCAACCAATCTCCCAATTCTGTCAGGAAATTCCGTTCATCATCTACTGTTTCATGGTTGCAATAAACAGTAAGGGCAGAAATATCGAGTAAAAAACGTTTGACACTCCAGTTATTCGGTAATTCTGAGTTAAGTTCGTTGAGCGAAACTCCGTTTTTAAAACGCAATTTGGCAATTTCCCGTTCTTCATTGTCGAGATCAGCAGAAACCAGATAGGTATCGAAAAGGGCTTTCTCGCTTTCTTCTACTGTTCCGTCGGAATAGGCAGAAAGTGTAATAATTGCCAGGGCAAGAAGTGCTAAATGCTGGTAATCGAGCGTGTTTTTCGATTTATGCTTCAGGAAATCCTCGTACAACAGGATGTCGAGATAAATAAATGCATTGTTGAAATAGTTTAACCACGATTTTGTGCTTGAGATCTGTCGCTGAACATCGGTTCGTTTGTGAAGGACCCGTTCCAGTTTTTCTGCTTTGCTTTCTTTAAAAAGATATCCCAAAAATGCCCCGAGTGACTGAACACGATGCTTTTTGTAAAACAATTCAATTGAGTCGAGAAATGCGTTTTCGTCCAGTTTATCCTTAGGATTATTCTGAATGTATGTAAACAACAAGGCTTCGAAAAGTAAAATGGTCAGTCTTTCATCGCTTGTCCATTTCGATTGATCTACGGCTGTTGCAAATAACAACTCGGTTGGATGTCCGTAAACAATTCCTGTTCTTGTAAGGTAATGATGCAGGAAAGCTTCGTCTGAAATACGCGGATGCGCCGGAAGATCTATCTTGAGTTCTCCCGAACTGATAAGTTGAAAATATTTGGATATCCATCCTTTGGCACCGGGTGAAAGCATGATATAAAGTTAGGAAACAATCGATTCAAACGTGATTTATGCAAAAGTAATTTTTGAGCTCGGGTAATGAAGATCTCAAACGCTGTGATAGTAGAAAGGACTCAACCAAATAGGAAGAGTCCCTTATTTTATACTATTGAATTCGTTTTAGCTTTCTTCACCGCCGCCACCGCCGGTACATTTTCTATATACAACATTCACTGTGATAGCCGAAGTAGATCCGGGTCCAACAATGACATTTGCAGCATACATGACTGAGCTCACGAAATAACCACTTGGTGTATTGGCAATGGCCCATGCAATAGCATCGTTCATTACGCTGTTTTGTTCAGCCGGTGTTATTACCTGCGAACTTGTGAAAAGGTACAAACTACCTGTACTCGAGTTTGTTAATAGCCAGTTGGTAGCGTTTTGAGTTACAGAATTTCCCCTGCAGGCACGTACATCACACAATGCCAGACTGTTCATTTCGGAAATTAACGCACTCCATCCTGTTACGTTTCTCCATGGGTCGCAGTGAATTGTTTTGGTATTTTCAGTTTGTTTGACCGGTGTGGGCGAAATGGACGGTTCAAGCTTTTCACATCCTGATAAAAAGAAAAGCGAAGTTGCTACACAAGCAACTCCCACGAGTTGTTTAATTGATCGTTTCATAATGAATAATGGTTTAAATGAAGGAGTAAGTTAGGAATTCGGATTCAAATAAAAAAGGCCCATTTTTAAAATGAGCCTTCTTATTATTTTGATAATGTTCTAATTACAATTTTCTTGCAACTTCTACTTCTTCATAAGCTTCAACTAAATCGCCGATTTTGATATCGTTGAATTTGTCGATGTTCAAACCACATTCGTAATTGTTTTTCACTTCACGAACATCGTCTTTGAAACGTTTCAATGAACCAAGTGTTCCTGTGTGAATTACAATTCCATCGCGGATTACACGGATTTTCGAAGTACGTTTGATCGTTCCGTCCATCACGTAACATCCGGCAATTGTTCCAACTTTCGTAATGTCGAATGTTTCGCGGATTTCTGCTGTACCAACAATTTTCTCTTCAATATCCGGAGAAAGCATTCCTTCCATTGCTGCTTTCAATTCGTCGATTGCTTTGTAGATTACAGAGTACAAGCGAACATCGATTTGTTCTGTCTCTGCCAATTTACGCGCTGCTAACGAAGGACGAACCTGGAATCCGATAACGATAGCCTCAGATGCTGCTGCTAAGTTGATGTCGGCTTCGGAGATGGCTCCAACTCCTTTGTGAACGATATTGATCTGAATTTCTTCAGTAGATAAGCGTAATAATGAATCGGAAAGTGCTTCGATAGATCCATCCACGTCACCTTTAACGATGAGGTTCAATTCCTTGAAATCTCCGATTGCCAAACGACGACCGATCTCATCCAGCGTAATGTGTTTCGTAGTACGTAAACCTTGTTCACGGTACAGCTGCTCACGTTTGGTAGCAATAGATTTTGCTTCATCCGCGTCATCCATAATGTGGAAGCTATCTCCCGCACTTGGTGCACCGTTGATTCCTAATACTGAAACCGGTTGAGACGGCCCTGCTTCTTTCAGATTTACTCCGTGTTCATCATGCATTGCACGTACACGTCCGAAGTTACGTCCAACAAGGATCACATCTCCAACACGCATTGTTCCTGCATGAACCAACATGTTTGTAACATAACCTTTTCCTTTATCCAAAGAAGATTCGATTACTGTTCCAACTGCATTTTTGTTCGGATTCGCACGTAAGTGAAGCAATTCAGCTTCCAATAATACTTTATCCAATAATGCGTCGATGTTTAAGTTCTGTTTCGCAGAAATTTCCTGACACTGGTATTTTCCACCCCATTCTTCTACCAGGATATTCATAGCAGAAAGCTGTTCGCGGATCTTGTCTGGGTTTGCACCCGGTTTATCAATTTTGTTGATCGCAAATACCATTGGTACGTTTGCGGCCTGGGCGTGAGAGATTGCTTCTTTTGTCTGAGGCATCACGTCATCATCCGCTGCTACAATGATAATTGCAACGTCAGTTACCTGAGCACCACGTGCACGCATCGCTGTAAAGGCTTCGTGACCCGGAGTATCTAAGAAAGTCATCTTACGACCATCTTTCAAAGTTACTGAGTAAGCACCGATGTGCTGGGTAATTCCACCCGCTTCACCTTCAGTTACGTTAGCGTTACGGATTTTATCCAACAAGGAAGTCTTACCGTGGTCAACGTGTCCCATTACCGTAATGATTGGCGGACGATCGATCAGGTCTTCATCTTTATCTTCTATTTCCGGGATAGCTTCCTGGATATCTGCAGAAACGAATTCTGTTTCATATCCGAATTCATCAGCAACGATCTGGATAGTTTCAGCATCCAGACGCTGGTTGATAGAGGCGAAAATACCAAGCGACATACAGGCAGAAATTACCTGAGTAGCTGATACGTTCATCATGGCCGCTAATTCTGAAACGGTTACGAACTCCGTAAGCTGAATCACTTTCTCTTGTAATTCTGCTTCCAAATGTTCTATTTCACGACGTTGTGCACGGTCGTCACGTTTCGTTCTTCTATTTTTAGATGCTTTAGATTTACCTCCTTTGGAAGATAAACGTGCTAAAGTATCCTTGATCTCTTTTTGAATGTCTTGTTCAGACGGAGCAGTTTTCTCGAATTTTCCTTTGTTGAATCCACCACCGCCGCCAGGACGATTTTGTCCGCCTGGTCCGCCACCTGGTCTGTTTTGACCATACGGAGGGCGATTTCCGCCTTGACCTTGTTGTCCTTGTCCGGGAGTTCCGGCACCAGGAGTTCCCGGTTTCACATCTTTATTGATGCGTTTGCGTTTCTTGCGATCGTCACCCGGACGGGAAGAACCCACAGGTTTCGGTCTTTCAACCGGTAATTCAATTTTACCCAAAACGGTTGGCCCCGTTAATTTTGTACGGTCAACGCGAATGGTTTCAATTTCAGCCGGAGCATCGGGAGCTTTTTTCGGCTCTTCTGCTTTCGGCTCAGGTTTTTGTTCCTGGGGAGCTGGTTTCGGGTAATTCGATTTATCGATAGGACCGTCTTCCTTTTTACGTTTATCAGGGCGCGTACGAGTATTCAACGCGTCTAAGTCAATTTTACCAATTACCTGTACACCGGAATTGTTGTCGGCAGATGGAGCTTCTGCTTCTTCTTTTTTTGGTGCTGGTGGAGCTGGTTCTTCTTTTGCAACCGGCTCAGGAGCAGGAGCTGGTTCCGGTGCAGGAGCAGGTTTTTCTTCAACCGGCTCTGGTTTTGGAGCAACAGGTTCTGCTTTCACTTCTTCTTTTACAGGCGCAGCCGGTTCGGGAGTTGGTTCTGCTGCAGGTGTTTCTGCATCCGCCTCGGCGGTGTCTCCTTTTACATCACGCAAAGTAATAGTTTCACGTTTTTCGCGTTGTTTAACTTGCGTCATCTTAGATTGTTCCTTCAGATTCAAATCTGCTGCGAACTGAGTACGCAACATTTCGAACTGTTCAGGTTCAATCTTACTGTTTGGATTTGAATCAATAGCAATTCCTTTCGATGACAAAAAGTCAACGATTGTAGAAATTCCTACATTCAATTCACCAGCTGCTTTGCCTAAACGTTGTGTTTTACCGGCCATATTTTTTTGCTCCTTTTTTGTTGCGGCTTCATAAAAAGCCAATTTTTGGGTGTAAAGATAGTTAGAGTAGCGCTAAAAAAAGAGAAACCAGCAGGATATTTTCATATCTGCCGGTTTCAACTAATAATTTTTACTCGAATTCTGAACGAAGAATTTTGAATACTTCCTGAATTGTTTCCTCTTCCAAATCTGTACGTTGTACTAAGTCTTCTACGCTTAATTCAAGAACTGATTTTGCAGTATCACAACCAACAGCTTTCAACTCATCTAAGATCCAGCTATCGATTTCATCTGCGAATTCTTCTAAATCAACGTCTTCTGAATCTGCTTCTCCATCACGGAAGACATCGATTTCATATCCTGTTAATTTTCCTGCTAAACGAATATTGTATCCTCCTTTACCAATTGCCAGTGAAACCTGGTCTGGTTTTAAGAATACAGATGCACGTTTCTCTTCTTCAAAGATCTCGATACTTGAGATTTTTGCCGGAGATAATGCACGTTGAATCAATAATTGCGGGTTGTTTGTGTAGTTGATAACGTCGATGTTCTCATTACGTAACTCACGAACAATTCCGTGGATACGAGAACCTTTCATACCAACACAAGCTCCAACAGGATCAATACGGTCATCGTAAGATTCTACTGCAACTTTAGCTCTTTCTCCCGGTTCACGAACGATACGTTTGATAGTGATCAATCCGTCGAATACCTCAGGAACTTCCAATTCGAATAAACGCTCCAAAAATTCCGGTGCGATACGAGAAAGGATAATTACCGGAGAACTGTTACGCATATCTACTTTAGATACAACTGCGCGAACAGCTTCACCTTTCTTGAAGTAATCTGAAGGAATTTGCTCTGATTTCGGAAGAATCAACTCATTGTTCTCATCATCCAAAACCATGATCTCTTTCTTCCAAACCTGGTAAACCTCACCGGTAATAATTTCACCGATACGCTCTTTGTATTTTTTGTACAAATGATCTTTCTCTAATTCTAAAATACGAGAGATCAGGTTCTGACGAAGTGAAAGGATATTTCTGCGTCCAAAATCCGCGAAACGGAATTCTTCGGAAACTTCTTCACCGATTTCGAAATCGGGCTCAATTTTAATTGCGTCCGAGTATGCGATTTCAGTGTTCGAGTCTTCAACTTCTCCATCAGCAACTATTTCCTTATTCACGAAAATCTGAACGTCACCTTTATCGATGTTTACGATAATATCAATGTGTTCGTCTGTGTTGAATTTCTTCTTCAACATTGCGCGGAATACGTCTTCAAGGACGTGCTGCATCGTTTGTTTGTCGATGCTCTTGAGTTCTTTAAACTCCGAAAACGAGTCTACTAGTTCCAAGCTATTCATAGCGTTCTACTTAAATGAAATGATAATTCTTGCTTCGTTAATATCGTTAAAAGTGATTGTTTCACGAATCACCACTAACTCTTTCTTTTTCTTTCCTTCGATCTGTTGTTTCTCTTCGCGCTCTAATACAATGTGCGTATCTGTTACTTCAACCAATGTTCCGGAGGTTTTTTCTTTGTTTTTCAATATCACATCCAATCCGCGACCAACATTCTTCACATATTGTGCGTGAACGCGCAGTGGCTTATCTAAACCGGCTGAAGAAACGTGTAATTCAAAATCTACTTCTTCGCGGTCTAAGTTGTGTTCAACATTTCTCGAAACCGACATACAATCTTCAATACTGACGTTGCCTTCGGTTTTGTCGATTTCTAAACGAATTACATTGCTCGAACTGATCGTAAGACTAACGATGAAGATTCGCTCATCGCGGTCTTTAATGCGCTCTTCGGCCAACTGTCTAACTAATTCTTTTGTAATCATGTGAGATAAAAAGAGGGGACTTGCGTCCCCTCGTTCTTGTGTTTTTAATAATACTGGTGCAAATATACAACGTTTTTATGGATTTGCAAGTTTTTGTATTTGAAAGGATTATTACTTGGTATAAACTTAAATGATAAATGGAGTTTGGGTTATTCCATTAGTGCAAGCAAGTACGAGTATAGCTTGACCAGCAGTAGTTACCGTGTTACAAACCAAAGCTTGCTGCTGCGTTTTCAGCTGCCTGGGAAATAAATTGTTAAGAAGAAAAGCGTTGCAAGTTCAACTTTGTTCAAGAGCAGTAAGTACTTTGGCTGCTCTCTTTTGAAAATCTTTGGAGTATTTGTCCATTTGGTCGATCAGGCAAAGTTTCAGTTCGTTTTTCAGCTCCGGATATTTTTTCGTGAGGTTATACAAAACCAGGAACGACCGCGACTTAATAGTAACATTCGTATCATTCGACAAAAGCCAATGAAACAGTAAATCGATTGCTTTGCTTTCGTTTTCATGTGGAACGCCAGCAATAAGCCAATAAGAAGCAAACGACTTTTTGTATTCCGGATTGAGGGGTTCGCTGAAATCAAGAAAGTAAGGGAGTTCAACGAATAATTTGTCCGGATTCGCTAAACCAACTTCACTTAGAAGCCAGAGAAACCGAGTGGCAATTTTGCCATCACAAAGTAACAATCCGGACAAATCTTTCAGGTTCAGATTGTTTTCAAGAATGATTTTTACCCAAACATTCCGGCTTTCTCCGCTGCTGGCTGCGAGAGAAGATTCCAGTTCGTTGTAAAACTCCTTATGTGAAAACTTGCTGCTCATTTACCTCAGATTGGTTGTCAATGTACGGCGTTTTTCACCAGTTTACTCACTCTGTAAACCAAATAAATTGAAAGAATAGAAAGACCAATAACGACGTATCCCAACACGTCGAAATTCTGAAGCGGACTTTTTGGAGTTGTTTGAAAAGCGATAGTACTGGCAATAACAATTCCCAGTCCACCTGCCATTTGCTGTATTGAAGACGAAACACTCATGTACGCACCTCTGTTTTCCGGTTTCGGGATCATAGAATTAAGCGCCTGAAATGGGCCCATTCGGCTCATGATTGCGGCAAACATGATTACATTGATGATCAGCACAACCCAAAGCGGTACAACGGGCAACTGAGTATAAACGGGAATAATGACGATTGCAGCTAACGAACCGATTACGAAAATCCGGAACTTGTCGAATTTGTCTGATAATCTTCCTACCAAAGGCATTACAAAGAATGCCGAAGCACCTGTTACCATAAATATGATGGGTATATCGTCGTTTGTTAGATGAATGTTATTGATCAGGAAGATACTTACAAATGGTTGAAGCATCATTCCCATTCCCAAAAACACGGTGGCTGTAAACCCGATCCGGTGTTGCTTGTTGGTTACTGTGTGCCACAAATGCACCAGCGGATTTTTGTCGGACCTAACTTTCAAATGCTCGGTAAGCGGTTTTACTTTCAGGAGAATTACGAATAGAATAAGAATGGAAAGAATTACGATCAGGAAAAAAGTGTAGTGCCAGCCTAAGTGATCGGCAATGAATAATCCTAAGGGAATTCCAAGGATTTGACTCGCCGCAAACGCCAGTTGTACCGTACTCATGGCTCTTCCACGTTGATTTGGTGCAAACAGATCGGAAATAATGGTCATAGTGATGGAACTTGTAACTCCACCGAAAATCCCGGTAATGATTCTCGCAGTCAGTAAAGTATTAAATGAATATGACAAGGCACAAAACACCGTTCCGATAATAAACCCGGTAAAGAAAAAGAGCAGTATTTTTTTTCGGTCGTAGCGATCGATGAATCCTGCTGAGATAATTCCGAATGCTGCTGCACTGAAGATGTAGGAAGAAACCACTAATCCGAATTGGCTGGTGGTAATGTTCAGTTCTTTCGTGAGAATATGTCCGATAGGGGAGATGATCATGAAATCCAGGATAATTGTGAATTGTAACAGCGCAAGAACCGCCAATACGATTTTCTGATAAGAAGTAAATTTTTCGGGCTTTGAAGGAATGGTGTTCATGATCTATTTTATTGGTTTGGAAACGGTGTTTGATTTCATAATTTCAATTGATTTGGAAAGAAAAGTTTCAATGGTATTCATTTCTTCGCTTGAGAAGGAACCGATCAGTTCTTCTGTTTTTTGTCCGAATTCTGTGAAGAACGGTTCAAGTAGCGTCATGATATTTTTGACATTCGGTTCAATCATCACTTTTCGTCTGTCATCTTTGTCGAGTTGCCTTTTTACTAGTTTCTTCTTTTCGAAGCGGTCTATCAAGCCAGTTACGGCACCGGTGGTAAGACCCGAAAGTGCTGCAAGTTCACCCGCTGTCATTTTTCCGTTTACCAACAAGAATCCCAGGTATTTATGATCTGTTCCTGAAAGTCCGGCCCGCTGTGAAATTGATTCGTGCATCTTGATTGAGTCGTATGCATATTGCTGACTCAGATGCCTGATCTTTTTGATTGATTCTTCGCTCATTTATATCTTGTTTGCTAAATATCTTAGTTACAAAGATAATATTTGTTGCCTGCGAATCCAAACATTTCTGTTGATGAGCGTTCTTTTTTCAAAAAAAGCCTTGACAAATTGAAATAAGTGCGTATCTTTGTCACCTCTTAAACGCAGTGGCGCTTGAGAATTTGAAATAGCAAGAATCATCAAAGATATATTGCGGGGTGGAGCAGTTGGTAGCTCGTCGGGCTCATAACCCGAAGGTCGCACGTTCGAGTCGTGTCCCCGCTACTAAAAAAAGGTTGTCAAGTTTTGGCAACTTTTTTTGTTTTAGAGAAATTGCTATTCATGTTCGTTACCTACGTTTGATATTCCAGAGTTTACGACAAAATCTATATCGGATATACCTCCGATTTAATTGACAGATTCCATTCCCATAATGAGTTCGCAACCTGAGGCTACACGATTAAATTCCGTCCTTGGGAAGTTATCCATATTGAATTCTTTGACTCAAAGCAAGAGACTATGAAGCGTGAAAAAGAATTGAAATCATCAAGAGGAAGGGATTTTATAAGAAATAAGATTTTACAATAGCTCGTCGGGCTCATATCCGTCAGCTGACGGACGCACGTTCGTCCCGATAGCTATCGGGACCTGTCCCCGCTACACAGGAAAAAGGAATTCAGAAATGAGTTCCTTTTTTTATTGTCTAAACTTTAGCTTGTCGAATTCTTTACGCATCTTCCTGTAACATTTTCCTTATTTTAGTCTTTGCCAATACAAACCAAACGTTATGAAACACCTACTTTTATTCCTGTTATTTTTCAGCAAATGCTTAGCACAAGACAATTCTTTGATAAGGAGAGATACATTGTTCTATAAAAGCGGGGTTATCCGGGAGATCTATGATTTTAATGAAGAGAAAATGGCACGCTGCGGATATTTTGCTGATTTCGACACGTTAGGAAAGAAAGTAAGTGAAGGCACTTTTAAAGTCATCGATTCTACAAACTGTCTGAACTGCTATGAGCGACAGTACGATGGTAATGTTGTGGGGATTGCTTATTCTTATATAAGAGAACTACCAATAGGTGTATGGAAGTATTATTATCCAAGTGGTCAATTGAAAGAAATTGGAAAGTATTCGGAATCTGTGCATGAATATAAAGGAATAACCATACCATATATTATGGAAGACACACCATACAATGGATATAGTGACGTGGATTATTTGAAACACGATATTTGGGAATATTACGATGAAAAGGGTAAAAATTACAAATCTGTAGATTATTATCAAGGGCAGGTGTTGTATATAACTGAAAGGTATTAATCCGGCTTCTTAAACCGTTTCGAGAAAACCGCCAGAATCAATCCTAAAACATTCAGTACTACTAAAGCCAGGTAAAGTACCATTCCGAACTGATAACGAATAGTTAGGTCAGCGCCATCGCTGTTATGCTTTACGTGGACAACATACAATTCCAGCCAAACAGTAAAAAGGGCGAGTAAAACCGATTGAAGAATCAGGAGCACAATTATTGCTTGTCGGTTCGTGATAACACAGGAAACAAATGCTAAAACACAGAATAGCACCATAAAAATAAGTTGAAATGCTGCCATTGCACCAATTACCCAAAACGATTTGTCTTTTCCTGTAATGTCGCCTCCGTAGATGTAAACGTCAGGAACTGTAGGGCCGTAGAATTTGTGTCCCAGCGGACCAACTTCCATCCATATAAACGGAGTGAAAAGGCAAATGATCGCAAGAATCCCGGAAAGCGCAACGAGAATTCGGTAGTTCATAGAGGCTTAAACGGCAATTGTTTTGAAATAGTATGGAGTTGGTCAAGGGAACTAAATTGGATAGAAAATAACGACGAATAATCTGGCTAATGCTTTAAATTTGCTGTTCACGCCCCGTTATATTTATCAATCGTTAAAGAATAAGCTTATGAAAAAAGCAGACATCCGAAAAATGCCGGAATATTTTGATCGCTATATTAACCTAACTGAAGATGTAACGCTTTTGGAAGTTCTGGACATCAGTTTGAGTGAATTGGAAAATGCTCCGGTCGAAAAATGGAAAGCACTTGGAGAAAAAGTATATGCTCCGGGAAAATGGACTGTGAAAGACCTGCTTCAGCACTGTATTGATACGGAACGCGTGTTTGTTTATCGGATCACGTCATTTGCGCGTGGCGACAAACAAAAAATGCTTTCGTTCGATGAAGATGAATTTGCAAAGAACGCACTGGCTAACCGGCGGTCAGTTGATGATCTGCTGGAAGAATTCATCCTGATTCGTAAAGCAACTATTTTGATGTTCAAATCATTTACCCCGGAAATGCTGCACCAGGTTGGCAAGGGCTTCTACGGAGAATATTGTCCGCTCTCATTGGGCTTTATGATTGCCGGTCATCAGCGCTGGCATTTTGGCGTTTTGGAAGAACGGTACTACCCGTTACTTAATTGAAAACTAAGAGGAAAAGACTTAAGGAGAAAAAGAGGAAAAGCTGGATGAACAGATTCTGAGTTACTAATTCAGCTTTTGGTCCTTTCCTCTCTTCCTCTCTTATTTTCAATTCCAATGTAACTTTTCTCAATCTCATTACACCTACCTTTATGTGAGCCCACACTTATGAGTAACAAGAAGAGAGAATTCATGAATTTGTTTCAGCCTGTACATGGGCGATTCGAACGCTTTTGCAAGGCACGATCGTACGGGGAAATGAATTTCAGGGATTTGATGCAGGAATCTGTAGTTATTGCTTATGAGAAATTCGACACCCTGAAGGATAAAAAAGCCTTTTTGCATTTTTTATTCGGAATAAGTATTCGAATTCTTGCAAACTCAAATCGAAAGATCTCTGAGGAACGAATGACTGCAGAACACGTAGATTTCCGGTATGCTGAAAACGAGGCCGAGAGCAATCTTCAAAAAGAAGATTTATATAAAGCCTTAAGTCAGTTGCCGAAAGAACAACAGGAAGCCGTGATCTTATTTGAAATATCCGGATTTTCAATTAAGGAAATTGCAGAATTACAGGCGGCCGGTGAATCGGCAGTTAAACAGCGGCTTGCACGAGGTAGACAACAATTGGTGGAACTTTTATCGGAACCGGCAAAAATACTAACTGTTTGATGATGACTGAAGAAACATTAAATAAGCTGTTTGATCAGGCGCGGAATGAAGCACCTGAAACAAAAGCGAGTGATATTCAAAAATGGATCGGGCTCGGTGTTCTTGGAATTATTCTTTCAGGGTTGCTCACAAAAACAAAATTGATTTTAACATTAAAACCATTCATTATGATTAGCTCAACATTTGTGGCAGTAGGACTTGGAGTAGGAACCATTGTTATGATGAGTTCAAAGGAAGCTCCAAAAACTGAATTTCAATCTCCGAAGACGGAAAATCACGCTGGTTTGAGCCAGAAAACCATTCCGGTAGCAGAAGAAGACACTAAAAAACCGGAAATTCGGGCCGAAAATCAGCCTGTGAACCCGATTGGAAAAACTTGGGGTGCGTTGTTTTCTCCTATGCCATTCTCCGATTCATTCTGCATGGAACCATTTGCCGGTGTTAGACCTGTAGCGCCTATTGCTCCGGTAGCACCTATTCGTGTGATAATAAGAGACAATGACGACAACCAGGATTACGGTTATTTCAATGCGCTGAAACTATCAGGCGGAGTAGAAGTTGTTGTGAAACAGGGTGAAGAATGTGGAGTTCGCTTAGAAGGAGATGAAGATGCAAAAAAAGAAATAGTAGTTAAAAACACGAGCAAGACACTGGAAGTTTATACAGAATACAACGACAAGAAAACGAGTAACGATGGCCATGTAACAGTTTTCATTACTGTTGAAGATCTGACTAATATTCAGTGCTCAGGCGCAACCGTTCTGGCATCGGAAGGGGAATTACATTTAACCGGTTTAACTATTGCCAGCTCAGGCGCATCAGACATTTATCTGAAGTTAAAGATTTCTGATCTGAAAGTTACTGCATCAGGAGCTTCGAAAATGGTTTTATTGGGTGATGCTGATAAATTGACTTTAACTGCATCCGGGGCAACCGATTTCTTTTCGGAGGAATTATCTGCAAAACACGTGAAATTGAATTTTTCCGGTGCAAGCAGAGCTAAAGTAAAAGCGACAGAGGATATAAACATCAAAGCAGCAGGCGCAAGCGATATTGAATATGTGGGCGACCCGAATTCCATAAGTACGGATATTTCCGGCGGATCGAGTATCAAACACAAGAAGAGTTAGGTAAAAGTAACATAAGTTAGTTTAAAGAGCAGAAAGAGGGATTCGGAAAGACGAGTTCCTCTTTTTGTTTCCGGTGAGTTGTAACTTTTAACCGAATTTGCATTCTCAGTGGACCAAACGCTATATTATGAAAAACATTCCCGAACCCCTATACGGCTGACGTATTTTTTTACACCGTACCAATTAAGATTTCTGACAATTATCAAAAAATGTTGCTGCTGAACATGTGCATTTTGCGCTTTACTGCTTTGGCGGCAGAATGAATATAAGACCACACCTAATCATCGGTCGGGAGGTGTCTGTCATTAGACAGGCGCCTCTTTCATTTACGGTTAAAGAAAAAAGGAACCCTTGCGGATTCCTTTTCTTTCATAGCAGGACTAATTTGTTAATTCATTACTTCTATTGATCTTGTAATTGTCCCTGTATTGGTTGTCATATAAATCATGTACTTACCACGCTCTACGGTTGCCATTCTTACCTGGCTGCTCATCGTGTCAAATTCGCTGTCAATCATCCTTCCGCTCATATCGTAAAGTGTAACTGAAGTAATCTCGCCGTTGTATTGGATCGTAAACACTCCGTTCGAAGTTGGATTCGGGTAAACCGTAATTTCCACCATTCCTGCTTCATTAATTCCGATGTGTGAAATAACCACGCAATCTGAAGTATCCGTACATCCATTCTCGGTAATGATTACCGCGTATGTTCCGTCTTCAGCTGCAGCGAATGACTGGCTTGTTTCACCTGCGATAATTGTGCTGGTTGAACAATTGAACCACTGGTATGAAGTTGCGTTCGAATTGTTTGCTGTGATTGCACTGTCACCAAATACTGTAGTGGTTATATCCAAAGTTTCAAGAATGTAATCCTGAATTGCTGTGGAGATATTTCCGTTTGCATCTTCGAATGTCCATGTTACAGATGTTGTACCAGGATTGGTAATCGGGAATAGTGTAGTTGTTGTTCCAGTTACCATTCCTGAACAGTTATCACCTGCTGTTGGGATCACTGCATTCAATTCACATGTTCCGCTAACTGCTGCTAATGTTGGTGCAGCCGGCGCAATTGTATCTTCAATGACAACTGTTTGAGTTGTTGTGGAGATATTTCCGTTTGCATCTTCAAAGCTCCAGTTTACCGTGTAAGTTCCCTGAGCAGTGTAATCTAACGGATCAGTTGTTGTCCCCGTAATTGTTCCGGAGCAGTTATCTGTTGTTGTTGGAGCAATAAGCTGTACCGAACAGTCGCTTGTTACTGTTGCAAGAACCGGAACAATTGGAGCGTCCGTATCTTCTATAACAACAGTTTGCACAGCCATTGAAGTATTTCCGTTTCCATCGCTGAATGTCCAGTTAACCATGTATGTTCCCTGTGCCGAATATGTCAATGGATCTGTTGTTGTTCCTGTAATAACACCTGCACAGTTGTCTGTAGTTGTTGGTGCAATCACTGTTACGGAACAAGCGTCAGTCAACGTTGCTAATACCGGTGTAAGTGGAGCAGTGTTATCGTTAACAATCACTGTCTGGTTTGCAGTTATTGCATTTCCATGTCCATCATTGAATGTCCAGTGAATTACGTGTGTTCCTTGTGTTGTATACGTCAACGGATCTGTTGTAGTTCCGGTGATGGTTCCTGCACAGTTGTCTGTTGTAGTTGGTGCTGTTGCAGTAACCGAACATTCTCCGGTAAGCACTGCTAATACAGGTGTAACCGGTGCAGTATTATCATTTACAATGATTAATTGGTTGGCGAAAGAACTATTACCGTTTCCATCATTGAATTCCCAGACTACCGAATAAATTCCTTCTGTTGTGTAGGTCACAGGATCTGTTGTAGTTCCTGTGATTGTTCCTGCACAGTTGTCGGTTGTTGTTGGAGCAGATAATGTTACTGAACATTGTCCGGTT
>CAMLIF010000017.1 GCA_946479985.1 uncultured Flavobacteriales bacterium | reverse complement strand
ATATAGCGTAGTTGAATACTTTGGTGGAACGCATGAATCCGCAAAAACGGATGATAGAAAGGAGTTCAACCGAATGCTAACATTTGTAAAACGAAACAAACGGGTGAATTACATACTCGTTTACAGCTACGAACGCTTTTCCCGAACAGGAGCGGACGGAATGAAGATTGCACAAGATTTACAGAAGCAATACAAAGTAACTACGCTTTCTGTTTCACAGGGAATTGACCCTAGTACCATTACAGGAGAATTTCAACGAAACATTATGCTTCTATTCGGTCATTTGGATAACCAAATGAGAAAGGATAAAACAGTTAGCGGAATGCGTGAACTGGTTGAAAAGGGTTACACCCCTTATTCCATTCCAAAAGGGTACGTGAACTTGAACAAAGGTTCAAAAGCGGTTGACCAAAAAATTGTACTTAACGACGAAGGGAAGTTATTGCGTAAAGCATTCATTTGGAAAGCAGATAAACAAATGCGCAACTGCGAAATTATTCAACGGTTGAACGCTCTTGGTTTGAAACTGGACGACCGACGATTGTGCGAAATTCTGGCGAACCCATACTATTGCGGAATCATGGTTTCAAAGCTAGTTCCAAACAAAGTGATTGAAGGAAAACACGAACCAATGATTTCACGGGAAATCTTCCTAAAGGTTAACAATATCGTTGCTGACAATCGAACACATCCCGTTTCACACAAAGCAGAGGACGAAAATTTGCCCCTAAAACGCTTTTCTCATTGTTCTGAATGCAATGCACCAATGACAGGTTATATTGTCCGTAAAAAGAATCTATGGTATTACAAATGCAGAACAAAAGGGTGTAACACCAACAAGAGTGCAAAACAGCTTCACGACCACTTTAAAACGCTGATTTCAGAGTTTGAAGTAAATCCACAACAAACGGAACTTATCCAACTTGGTATTGCATCAATGTACGGCGTGTTCTTTGAAGAAATAAATGAAAATCAAAAACTGTACAATTCGAAGATTTCGGAACTGAAAAATAAGATAGAATCTGCAGAAGAGAAGTTGGTAACGGGCGTAATTGATAGACCGATGTTTGACAAATTCAAAGATAAATTCAGCGATGAAATGAACAAAGTGGAGAATTTACTGATACAAATCAAGCGCGGGAGTTCTAACCTCGAAAAGTGTTTAAAATTGGTAGTCAAATATTGTCAGAAACCCTTAGTATGGTGGGAAAACGCTTCGATTGGTGATAGAATGATTTTTCAAAATATTGTATTCCCTGACGGAATCATCTATGATCGAAAAAACGATAGAGTTCTAACCCCTCGAGTGAATTCTTATTTTCAACCAATCCCGCATTTGGAGGGCGTTATAAAGGGAAAGAAAAACGGGGATAGTATCAAATTTGATGCTATCCCCGCTTGTGTGACCCCGGAGAGATTCTAACTCCCGACCGCTGGAGCCGAAATCCAGTGCTCTATACAGCTGAGCTACGGAGCCGTTTTTTTACCAGATACAAATATAGAAGTTTAACTAAAAGAAATCCACTCATAAACTAGCATTTTCCAGCCTTTTCAAATATTTTTGACGAAAGCACGTTATTTGCTTAACTTTTAACATTCATGTTGCGATCTCTTCTTTTTACTTTTCTCCTGTTATCAGGGTTTTCTTTTAGCTCCATCGCTCAGATTGGCATGGGGCAATGGCGTATGCACATTCCGAATTCAAAAGCAATAGATATTGCTTCAGGAAACGGTTTGGTCATAGCAGCATTAAACAACGGGGTTATCTCCTATGATGTGGCAGCCGGTGAATATCATGAATACAACAATATGAACGGCCTTTCTGATATAAATGTCAGCTGCATTATATTTCATGCACCGTCGAACAGCTTTATTGTCGGTTATGAAAACGGAAATATCGATCAGATTGTAAGTGGAGGCGGCATTGTAAATGTTCCGGGAATCTATCTCTCATCAGTTCTCGGATCCAAACGCATTAACGGATTGGATGCCCATGGAAATATCATATACGTGAGCACTGGTTTCGGATTGGTAGTCCTCGACCCGATCAAACATGAAATCAAAGACACTTATTATCCCGGATCAAGCGCAGAACCGATCATTGATGCTTCTGTGATGCACGATACTATTTTTGCGCTTACAGAAACAACTTGTTACAAAGGTGCCCTAAGCAACAGCTTTCTTGCAGATGCAGCACAGTGGAGTGTAGAAAACAGGATTCCTTCGCCAACTAACGGGATTTATTCCAAACTGGGCGTTCAGCAAGACGAACTTCACGTGCTTTATAAGAAAGATGGTTACGGAGCCGATTCGATCTTCCGCATGACAAACAGCGGGCTGATTTTACAGTTAGGAGATGATTACGATCTGGAAATTCTCGATTTTAGAATTCTCAACGAACAGTTTGCAGTAACACTCGATTTCGGATTAGTCATTTACGATGACAACTCGAACAATATATTCTCTGTTTTTCAATACAATCAGGCTTATGGTCTGCCAAGAGCAATCTGCAAGGTCAACGGAACATACTGGGTGGCAGATAATAGTTACGGTTTGGTGCGGTTTGCTCATCAATACGACTACACTTTCATTTCAACCAACGGCCCGCCAAAAAACGATTTCTTTTCACTCAACTCTTTTGAAGACAAACTGGTTGTAACATCCGGGATTTTGAATCGAACAGGTTTTGTATATAAACGAAGCGGGGCGTATACTTTTGAAAACGAATCGTGGAAATTGTATGATCAGGGAAATCAACCTGCCTGGAGCAACGGATACGTTTGGGATATCAGTTCTGCTTCAATTAACCCGCTGAACAGGGAACAACTCGCACTGGGAAGTTACGCAATTGACGGCGTGAGCGTTGTCAACGGAGCCGATGTAACGGCAGTTTATACCGGAACCAATTCCGGATTAGAGAACACCAATCTTGGAAACGGCTACGTGTGTATCAGTGCAATGGAATACGATGAGTTCGGTAATCTTTGGGTTGCAAATGGTTATACCAACGAACCATTAAAAGTGCTTTTAGCTGACGGAACCTGGAAAACATTCGATACCGGGTCGAGTACCAAATCAAAATTCACTACCAAACTGGCTATAGACTACAATAACAATAAGTGGTTCGGTGTTTACGGAGTTGGTTTGGTTGGTTACTACGACAACGGAACACCAGGTGTTTCAACCGATGATATCTATAAGATTTTAGAAACCGGTGAAGGAAACGGAAACCTGCCTTCTGATAATGTTACCGCCATTGCCTGCGATTTTGACAATGAAATTTGGATTGGAACCGAAAACGGTTTTGTAGTTCTGTACAGCAGCGAGGGATTATTCAGTGCTTCGGGGGTAATTGATGCAAGCCGACTTTTAGTTAATTATGAAGGGAACGTAGAAGAGCTCCTGGGCGACACTCCTATCAGCGATATTGAAATTGACGGCGGTAATCGCAAATGGATTGCTACAAGCAGTGCCGGAATCTTTCTGTTAACAGCCGACGGACAGGAAGTCATTACTACTTATACCAAAGAAAACAGTCCGCTGATCTCAAACAATATTCTTGACATGGAATTCAACCAGAAATCGGGCGAATTGTTCATTGTTACAGATCTTGGTTTGGTTTCTCTCAGAACTGATGCGAGTTATGAAGATCCTGACTACGCCACAACAACCGTTTTCCCGAATCCGGTAAAACCCGAATATACAGGTCCGATCACGATCCAGGGAATTCGTTACGACAGCGATGTAAAGATCACAGATATTGCAGGGAATCTTGTTTATCAAACCACTTCAAACGGAGGAACCGCCACCTGGAACGGAAAAACACTTTCCGGAGACGATGTTGCAAGCGGTGTTTATATGATCTGGACAGCCACCAATACAGGTAAAAACAAAAAAGTTGGCAAAGTGACTGTTATTCGATGAAACAAGTAGATGAAGGAATTGTATTAAGCAAAATCAATTATTCCGAATCGAGCCTGGTGATTCGCGTTTTAACTAAAAACAACGGTCTGCAATCATTTCTTTTTCAAGGTGCTAAAAAGAAAAAAGGCGTTGTTGTTCTTCCCATGCAGCCGGTTGAAATAACTTATTACAAACGAGCCGACAGTGAATTGGGCAAAATCAGTGATTGGACAACTCTATTCCCTATTCCGAACTTATCTTCCGATCCGGTGAAATCGTGTGTTTGCTTCTTTATGGCAGAAGTAATCTCAAATATTGTGCACCAGGACCAGCCGAACCAGGAACTGACAAAAAAACTCTTCGATGAACTGGCCTGGCTGAATGCGACGAAAGAGCTGAGTGCCTATCCTGTGTGGTTTCTCGCCGAATGCATCCGGCAATCAGGAATTACTCCCGAACCGGAATCCACTGCACATTCAACCATCCTCGATTTCAAACGGGGAGTATTTACAACACTTGAACCAACTCATCCTTTTTACCACAAAAGCGGTGGAATCGAATGCTGTATGCATGCAATGGAAATGGAAAAAAATGAATTTCTTTCGTTGGAAATCAGCAAATCAGACCGATTACTTGCCATTGATGCTTTCATCGCTTATTTGAGCTACCAGATAGCGGGATGGAGAGCTTTGAAGAGTTTAGAAGTAATTGCTACGGTTATCAACTAAATAATCTAACTCCCAGAATCATGTGCTAATCGATAAATCTGGATTTAAGTAAAAACGCTAAGAAGCAAAGAGCGCTAAGATTTTCAACCCGGTTTACACTGTTCCTTTGACTGCTTATCACATGATTTTCAAAAAGAACCCGATCTAAACACTAAGAAAACAAGAACGCCAAGATAAATTGTCAGCAATGCTGACAACTAATCAAATCTCTGCGAATGTCTTTCTTTGCGGTTCAGTTGACACGCTCCTTACCTGTTTAAGTTATCAAATCTTGGGCTTGGAGTGTTGAAGTATTTAGAGATGATTGAAACCATTATTAATTAGCTTTCCGTTCAATCTCCTTCAAATTATCCATTTTCTTATTCGCCAGGAATTCACCAATGGTCTCGAAATGGGTTTTCACACGTTTATTGCCGAATTCAAAGACTTTGGTAACTAATCCGTCTAGGAAATCACGATCATGAGAAACGAGGATCAGCGTTCCGTCAAACGCCTTCAATGCATCTTTAATAATATCCTTAGTCTTCATATCGAGGTGATTCGTAGGCTCATCCAGAATCAGCAAATTAACCGGTTCCAATAACAATTTGATTAGCGCCAGACGCGTTTTTTCACCTCCCGAAAGCACTTTCACTTTCTTGGCTGAAGTTTCGCCCCCGAACATAAACGCCCCCAGAATGTCTTTCACTTTAGTCCGAACATCGCCTTCAGCAATACGGTCAATTGTTTCGAAGATGGTTGATTCTTCATCTAAAAGCGAGGCTTGATTCTGTGCGAAATACCCGATTTGCGTATTATGTCCTAATTCAACAGTTCCGTTCACTTCTAATTCCTTCATAATCGCTTTCACCAGGGTTGATTTACCTTCCCCGTTTCTTCCGATAAATGCAACCTTATCACCGCGCTCAATCGTAACATTGACATCTCCGAATACAGTGTGATCTCCATATTTCTTAGTCACATCGGTTATAACTACCGGATAAGATCCCGAACGCGGTGCTGGTGGAAACTTCAAACGCAAGGCTGAATTATCTATCTCATCCACTTCAATAATTTCCAGTTTCTCCAGCATTTTAACTCGCGACTGAACCTGTAATGTCTTCGAGTAAGTTCCTTTGAAGCGTTCGATAAAGTCAGTTGTCTCAGAAATGAATTTTTGCTGCTCCTCGAATTGCTTTTGTTGTTGTGCACGTCGGTCTTTACGCAATTCCAGGTAATGAGAATAACTAGCTTTGTAGTCGTAAATTCTTCCCATTGTAACTTCAATTGTGCGCGTTGTAATTGCATCAACAAACGCACGGTCATGGGAAATTACGATAACTGCCTTAGCACTGTTCACCAAAAAGTCCTCCAGCCATTGAATCGATTCGATATCCATGTGGTTCGTAGGCTCATCCAGCAAGATCAAATCGGGCTTTTGCAAAAGAATCTTCGCAAGTTCTATCCGCATACGCCATCCACCACTGAATTCGGAAGTTGGACGAGTGAAATCTTCGCGCTCAAATCCCATTCCCTTCAGAACCTTCTCTACTTCGCCATCGTAATTGATTTCCTCAATGGAGTAGAATTTCTCACTGACTTCAGATACACGTTCGATTAGTTTCATGTATTCATCAGAATCGTAATCAGTACGTTCTGTTAACTGCTTATTGATATCTTCAATTTCATCGCGCATAGAAAAGATAGTTGCAAATGCTTTACTCGTTTCTTCGAATACGGTGCAATTATCTTCTGTGAGCAAGTGTTGTGGCAAATATGCTATAACGGCATCTTTAGGTGTATTTACAGCACCACCGGTTGGTTTATTCACTCCGGCAATGATTTTCAGCAACGTAGATTTACCGGCTCCGTTCTTACCCATGAGGGCAATTTTATCATTTTCGTTAATCACGAATGAAACATCGCTGAATAACGTTCTTCCGGAAAATTCTACTTTAAGATTGTCTACTGTTATCATTTTTGCCTTTTATGGGCGCAAAGATAGGGGCAAATTGCGAAACGCCATTTGATAAGTCAAAATTCAAAAGAAAAACTCAAAAATAATGAGGATTTTAAAAAGCCTCCCCCTTTGGAGGGGGAATGAGGGGGAGGACTTGCAATATTTTAATAGAACTTCTAATTCTTTACCCACTCAACAACATGAGAACCTAAATCGTCCTCAACAGTTAAGAAGTACAGGCCTTTGTTCAAATTGCTAAAGTTTAATTTCACTTCAGTTTCTACCTGGATAGTCTGAGAATAAACCAGTTTTCCGGTCAAATCTGTCAATTTCAGAGCGGAAGCATTTTTACAACCGTTCAGATCTACTGTAATTTCGCCCGTTCCCGGGTTTGGATATACGGCAACACTACTAATTTTTTGCTCATTTACTCCAAGTCCGCAGCCAAGAGGAATATCAAAAGCTTCAGTTTGGTCGGAGCGGTCATCGGAATCTCCCTGATCGGCAGAAATACCCAGGCCGCGTTTTGCAAAAACACTCCAGATCAAACACTCATGCTCTCCTCCGTATAAAATCTCATCAGCTGCAAGGATACCCGTTCTTCCATCGATAAATCCGGGTGAACATGATGTAAGTTTCAATCCTTCGATTACCAGCGACATAGCAATATTATTACCGCCGGTTCCTGTTTTCAGATTCGAATCATATCCATATTCATCAATCAATGCCCAGTTCAGGTCCCACAACATAGTTGCCCAGATAAAGCCAATTCCGTGTGGCTGCGTTACTGCTGCATTGTTTGTTCTGCCGTAAGTGTAATTATTGAATGAGAAATTGGTGGAATAAGTTGCCGGGCGGATTCCAACTCCTGTTACCGGTTCACCACTGACGTATGTTCCAACTCCACGACGATCTGACCCCTGATCTCCCGGTTCGATAGTGAGCATCAAACCAAACCAATCAGACCAGCCTTCGCCCATTTGTTCTTCGTTATACAAACAGTTCGTATTACCGGAACCAGCAATCAATCGATTCGAAATCCCATGGCCATACTCGTGTGCGATTACCATATTATCGAAATCAGAATCATAAGTATCCGGACTTCCGGTTGCGTTTATAGTAGCATTTACCGTTTCTCCGTTTCCAAGTGCTTCAATGAATAAATCACCCGTTCCCTTTCCAACTACAATTGTTGGAATAGTTATAGGATCTATTCCATTCATTGATCCAAGCAAATTACCCGGATCAGTATTCACCGGCTGCATTACAATTACGGCAATTGCTCCATAATTCTGGCAAGCCAGGACTTTCGTTGTATTCTGACAATTTCCGCGTTTAAGCAAGGCTATTTTCCCGTTCAGAGCTGCTCCATTCACAATCGGATCACAAGCATCTAACGTATCTGTTCCTTCGTCAATCACCAAAACAACGTCACCCGTTATTGAATTTCCGGGTGTGACATGCGGACCGAAACTTGCGTCAGCCGCAGGATAATTTCCTGAGATCGAATCAGGATCATTCGCGTCCAGAAGAGAAACATAACCGCTAAAATTCCACAAGTACATTTGCATACGCGGATTGTTCCCGTCAGGTGGAGTACCAAAATTTGCGTTATCCGTTCCGCTTCCATCCTGTGCTTCAGCCATCACGTAATCACTGTCTTCACCAGCACCTGTATAATTGAATTCCTGGAAGTTTCCACTTTCTTCATCAAAACCATAATATGCCCAGATGTCGTGCATCATATTATTCATGTAGAATAAATTGGTAATCACAGCATCCAGGTTTCCTTCCACACCTGCTATCGAATCATAAAAAAAATCGAAGTTCAGTGAAGCCCCGCCATCAGGCGAATATCCGGGAGTATTATCGTCATCTATGTCTTCAGTTGCGTACACATTGTTTCCGCGCGAAATGGTAAATTCATCACCCAAATTTCCGTTTGTGTCATGCCACCCGTAAGGAGAATACGTTGGATCAGAAGGATTTACAACAACCGAACGATTCCCGTGATTCGGACTTTCAATCGGAAGTTTCAGAACATTGTAACGCTCAAGTCCGGGAGGCGGAGGCGGAGGTGGCGCTGGTGCTAACGGTGCCGCAGCATTTGTTTCATGCATGTGACTTTCAGTATCACAAGTTTCGAACGAGCAGGAAGAAATCCAGTTATTTTTGAAAAGCACTTCGCCGGTAGTTGCAGAAATGCGCATCGACCACCAATTACTGCTTCCAACCGGATAAATACTCAGATCCCACACGTATACAAGTTTTCCTTCATGGCTCATTAAAAATAAACGGGCCGGAATGTTTTCATTTGAAATAATTCCTTTTTCAAAAAGCACCGAGTGATCTGTTGAGTTCTCAGAAATCACCGTTAAAGATGCTTTCGGCAGCTGCAGAGATACCAAAGCTTCATTCACAGCTTCGCTTGCAGAAAGTGTTGGAGTTGCTATTTGCTGTGTGTTTAATGAAACCAATCGGGAAGAAACATGAACAACTGCATTGTTTTTTACTGCTACAGACGCTAAACCATTTACCACCGCAATCTGATCTTTGATCTGACGAACGTAAACATATTTAACACCACTGGCCAAAGAGCTGGATTCGGAAACGATTTCAATGTTACTGACATCAGCTGGTGTCAAATTCCACTCGGAAGCATGATTTTTCAGGTATCCTGAAACAATTTCCACGGTATTCTGAGCACTTAGTGAAAATTGAATTGCACTAAATCCAAAGAGTAGAAGCCAGGTCCTAGCAGCTCTTTTCATAACTATAGTTTAAATAAGGAGGTGGGAAGATACAAAAAAAGGATTTGTTTCAAGAATACATTGAGTTATCTCTGATAGTTAAGAATCCAACCGCGTGAAGTCATAACTCTATGAAACGTAAGGAGTTCTTCTGCTTTCTGTAAGTTACTGCTGATAAAAGGAAAACGGACCAGATTATGTCTTCGCTCATAAGGTTCCAATTGATACGGAAAAAAGCTGCTTTGTTCGTTGTACGGCTGCTCCAGCTCCATGAGGAATCTACGAAGCAAATTAACCGATTCATTGGCTGAGATAGCAAATGATGCGGAATCGACAGAAGTGAAAAAGTGCATTTCCTGAATTGCCCGGGTGAGCAGCACATTCAGCCGTTTATAGCCATTGGACTGATTTAAAGGCCCGAACCGCAGATGAAATTCATCTTCCTCATTCGGGGCATAGCCCAAACTAATAATCATGCAATCGGCCTCATCGCCCTGAACTTGTTCCAACGCTTTAAAGAATACGGTATTTTCTTCCTGTCCGTTCGTAATTCGTTCCTGAGTTTTTGTCGAACAGGCATTCCAGACAGCCTTCAACTGTTCTTCGGAAAAAGCAACTATTCCTATGGTTCGTTCCCAATCTGAATTTTCCAGGAACGCGGCTACTGCTTCGGCTTCGATGGTGTTTTTTCTATCTATAAATTTTCCTTCGCAGCGATGCCTGAACACCACTTGTTTCTTTTCCGGCGAAGGATAAACAACTAATTCGTTTTCATAAAAATGCCGGTTCGAAAAAGAGATTAGCTCCGGATACGAACTTCTGTAATGGTGTTTCAAACTTGTCCGTTTGAAGTAAAACAGCGCCTGATGCAACAGATCATGGCCACTCCAGCTTTTTCCAAAATAAGAAGTTGGCGACATTTGCTGTTCATCGCCGGCAACCAATGCCCGTTTTGAACGAAACAACGCTCCGAACGCATTTGGCAAAGGAATCTGGCTTGCTTCATCGAATACTACCACATCAAACAAATCAGTTCGCAGTGGAAAATGATCTGCAACCTGGGTTGGCGTTGCAAGCCAGACCGGAATTAAATCCTGGATCCACAACCCGGCATCCGAATCGAGCAATTCCCGAATCGAAATATGGCTGCGCGATTTTGCAAATTCTTTTACCAATAATGCTTTCCCTCTTTTTAATCGAAGACGCAGTTCTCGTTCTTCAGCTGCACATTTCTGTGAAGGCTTCATCAACAGCGTATGATTGTTAGCGAATTTCGTTCGTTGTAATCGGGTAATTTCCAGGGCGAACTGAACCAAATCGGTGTTTTGTTCCTGAATACAGTTTTCAATTTTCAATTGCAAAACCAATCCGTTGTATTTGATCAGCTCCGGAAACAAGGCTTCCGTTTTCTTCCAGTTAGATACGAGAATCAATGCCTGGAGATTTAACCAATTCCCACATTCTTCAAAATGCTGCAGAACAGAAACCGGCAGCGACTGCAATTTCTTACTATGGGGAAGCAAGTGTTCGAAATTCTGAGTCAACCTAAAAATCTCAGCTTCCAGATTCTCCACGTGGTCTATGAGTAAATAACGGTTCAAATCCCTGTAAACAGATTCAATCTCCACTTGATATCGAAGTACTTTTTTCCTTTTCTCTACGGGCCATAAGCCAATTTCAGCCATCTTTTGGGCCGATTCGGAATTCAGGTTTTTCACAAAAGAAACCGCGAGATCGAGCTCAACAATGGTAGGATTCAATTCCAATCCAAGAAAGTATTGTTCCAGCTGCACCTGTTCTTCTTTCAACGACAAAACCTTTAACCAGTTCTCGGCAGCCACATCCGGAATCAAGACATTCGATTCCAAATACGATTGAAGTTTCCTCCTGATCTTCCGCTTCCGGAAAAATCCGTTTGCATTTTGGAACGTTATGATTTCTGTTTTGGAAGGCTGTACTTTCCAAACACTCATCTCTGCATTCAGAAGCTCCAAAAATTGATGAATTTCTGTAAATCGTAAGCGATTACGTTCAAATTTCTTCCACTCTTTCGGCTTACTGCTTATTGCTATATATGTTTTGTAATATTCATTTTCTATCAGCTGGCATCTTCCCAATGATTCATACAGATTTTTGAGATCCTGATAAGAAACAATCTCCAGCTCATTCCGAAGAACAAGCAACTGCTGAAGCCATTGTTTCAGTTTCTGGTCGCCATTATTGTATTGAAAAAACACCGATCTGAATCCGGCCAGTTTGTTCAATCCGCCCATTGCTGTATCCAACTGACGGATCTCGGCTTTGTGTTCGAGCCATTCTTTGATGGTTGGTGTATCAGAACGAAATCCCGCTTCGAAAGGTGTTTCTTCTTTCAAAGTTAAAAACTCATTATAAGAAATTCCGCCAACCAAACCCGGCGAGTTTAAACGATCTAATAATTGCTGAAGCTGAGCTCCACGCTGAGAAGAAAGTTTTAGTCCGGGCTTGTAGTTTTCCTCCTTGCTTTCAAGTAAACTCCACGTGGCTTTCAAATGCTCCAGTAAATCGCGGCTTTTGGTTTGACTATGCACTATAAAGGCGAACGGATTCAACCCCAGATCAGATAATTTCTTTACCAGAACTTCGAGCGCCACTTTTTTCTCGGAAACAACCAGCGAACGTTTCTTTGAAGCCATTAATTTTCCCAGAATATTGACTAAAACCTGCGATTTCCCGGTTCCCGGAGGACCCTGAACCACCACATTATTCTCAGAAAACGTTTCAAAAACCCGAATCTGATCACTGTCTACCGGAGTAAGATAATCCTCTGGTAAATCCAGTTTTTCCGTATTCGAAGAAACACCAAGCAATTCGTCAATCAGAACCGACGATTCACCTGAACGCTCAATTCCTTCCAATTCACGGAGAATATGGTATCTGTGATAATGGAAATTTCCAAGGAAGAATTGTCGTTCGATGCGCAAAGGAAGATTGAATTTTTCTTTCAGGCCAGCTATTTGTTTTTCCAACTCTTCAATTGAAGCTAATTCCCAATCAGGCAATTGCTCTCCGGTCCAATTTCTCAAAACGCGCTTTACATACGGGTTCAGTTCAAAAAGATCTGTAACCTGAAATTGCAGGCTTTGATTGTGTTTGAGAACGGTCCAATCCGTAGGAAAAAGAAACAGCGGTGTTGTTCGTTCATTTCCGTCAATTGTCCAGTGGAGAACAGAATGAACCACACAAAGTGAATTCACATCTGCTTCTTTCCGAAACGTTTGTGCTGTACGAACAATGCTTTTTACAGTATTGTTTTGGGTCAATTCAGTTTTGTCAACCGGCAGCGCTTCCAATTCAATAAGTCCGGTCTTTTCAGTATCCAGGCACACCAATTGATCGGATACGGGGATATCAGACAACTCGTGAATAAAATTCGGGATATTGAACTTAGAATCAGACATAACAATGAATTAACGAAAGTAGCGAATTATTGCTCAAAAGAGTTCATTAACTTCACAGTTGATTACTTAACTTTCATAGAAATTGATGGTATGAAAAACGCACTTTTGATCTTTATTCTCGCAATCGGAATACCGGTTTTCGGTCAAACTACGCGAATTGCATTCGGTTCTTGTGCCCGACAAACAGATCCGCTGACTATTTTCGATACTATTCTGAATTATCATCCGAGCCATTTTATTTTCCTGGGTGATAACCTGTATGGAGACACACGTGATACTTCTCTTTTGAAAATCAGATACCAGGAACTGGCAAATCATTCCGGTTTTCAGCATTTAATGGACAGTACCACGGTTTGGGCAACCTGGGACGATCATGATTACGGTGAAAACGATGCAGGAAGACATTATCCGATGAAAAAAGCATCGAAGGAAATATTTCTCGATTTTTTCAAAGAACCGCAAGATTCCGAACGAAGAAAACACGACGGAATTTACACTTCTTATTACATCAAAGATTCAAACATGACTGTTCAGGTAATCCTGCTCGATACCCGCACCTTTCGCGACGATTTGAAGAAATACCGGGGTGCTTACCGTAAAGACACATTGTACCAATACGGGCTCGACTATCGCCCGAGTAAGTCGAAGAAAATCAATTTACTCGGCGCTGCACAATGGAACTGGCTGGAAGAAGAGCTGAAAAAACCTGCTGATGTACGCATTGTTTGCAGCAGCATTCAACTGGCTCACAGCTATAACGGTTATGAATCGTGGACAAACTTCCCCACCGAATTGGTTCGGTTTCAGCAATTGGTTCAAAAAACAAAAGCGAACGGGTTATTTGTGATTTCCGGAGACGTTCATTATGCGGAGATATCTGTTCTGAAATCCGAATACACTTACCCTATTTATGATTTCACATCAAGCGGATTAAGTTCGAAATGGCATTTGGCAACACCGAACGCCAACCGGACCGACGGACCAATTATGCAGAACAATTTCGGTTTAATCGAATTCACCAAAACAGCCGACGATTGCGAAATACAATTTCGGTTGATTGATTTAGATAACCAACCGGTTTTAAGCAAAACCATTTTGCTCTCACAATTACGATTTAAGTGATTGAAATTTCAAGGTGTGAATCTGTCCTGAAATACTAACTTTGCATTTGTACAAGAACTCAGATCATGAACGAAAAAGATATGAAATTTGCCACGAAAGCCATTCACGCTGGTGTGCATCCTGATGAAACTACCGGAGCAATTATGACTCCTATTTACCAAACTTCAACATACGTGCAGGAATCGCCCGGTGTGAACAAAGGTTACGGGTACGCTCGCGGTAAGAACCCGACTAGAGAAGCTCTTCAGGCAAACATTGCTGCTCTTGAGAACGGAAACCATTGTGTATGTTTCAGTAGTGGCGTTGCAGCAACAGATGCTGTTTTGAAATTATTGAGCCCGGGTGATGAGGTAATTACAGGTGATGATCTTTATGGTGGAACATATCGATTATTTACGAAAATCTATGAGAAATTCGGGATCAAGTTCCATTTCATTGATTTAACGAATGCTGAAAATGTAAAACAATATATTAACAGCAACACCAAATTGATCTGGGCAGAAACGCCGACAAATCCAACCATGCAGATCATCGATATTGAAGCAGTTGCAGCTATTTCCAAAGCAAACAATATCATCATGGTTGCTGACAATACGTTTGCATCACCTTACTTGCAAAATCCTTTGGATCTTGGTGCCGATATCGTAATGCATTCGGTTACCAAATATTTGGGCGGACACTCTGATGTTGTAATGGGAGCTCTGATCACAAACGACGAAAAAATTCACGAGCAATTATACTTTATTCTGAATAGTTCGGGCGCAAATCCGGGTCCTATGGATTCATTTTTGGTACTTCGCGGAATCAAAACTTTGCATTTGCGTATGGAACGTCATTGTGCAAACGGAAGAAAGATCGCTCATTTCTTAAAAGACCACCCGGCAATTGAAAAGGTATACTGGCCAGGTTTTCCCGAGCATCCAAACCACGAGATTGCGAAAAAACAAATGCGCGATTTCGGTGGAATGATCTCCATTGTTCTGAAAGACAAAGCAATTGAAAATACTTACCGTGTTGCATCTTCTTTCAAATTATTCTCATTAGCAGAATCACTTGGAGGAGTTGAATCACTGATCAATCACCCGGCAACTATGACACATGCTTCCATTCCGAAAGCAGAACGCGAAAAAGCCGGAGTAGTTGACAATTTACTTCGCTTGAGCGTAGGTGTAGAAGACGTAGACGATTTGATTGCAGATTTAACACAGGCGTTGAAATAAAATTCAGAGGTTCGAAGCAATTCGGACCTTTTTTGTATTAACCTGGTTGAGAAACAATGCGTTACTCCCCAACCAGGAAACTAAAGTCTTCCAAAAACTTCGAAACTTTATGATCATCATAACTGGAACATCACGCGGAATAGGAAAAGCCATTGCTGAGAAATACCTGAGCAAAGGTGAAATCGTTCATGGAATTGGAAGAACTTCAACCATTGAACATGTAAACTATACACATCACTTTTGCGATTTGAGTTCTCCGAAGGAAGTTGAAGAACTGCAATTCCCACAAACAAGCGAAACCATTGTTTTTATCCACAACGCGGGAATTTTGGGAACTGTAAATCGTTTTGCGGATCTGGAAAAGCAAGATACTTCAGAAGTGATGCAGCTCAATTTCTTATCAGGGACAGAATTACTTCACAAACTAGTCAGAAGCCTGAAACCAGAGCAGCTGTTCACAGGTGTTTTTATAAGTTCCGGAGCAGGAAAACGACCGATTCCATCCTGGGCAGCATATTGCGCTTCCAAAGCGGCAGTAGATCTTTTCATGGCAACTTTTCAGGCAGAAGAAGACGAAAAACCAGATTCCACGATTCGCGTTTACGCATTTTCGCCCGGAGTAGTAGATACTGCTATGCAAACTCAAATACGCACAGTAGAAAAAGAACATTTCTCTTCCATTGAAAGATTCCGCGATCTTCATTCCGATAACGAATTACTTGCACCGGGAACTGTAGCGCAAAAACTACATTCTTTAATTGAATTAAGACCAACTGAAAAAGTACTTTGGTCTGTTTCGGAGATTGATTAAATAATGATATCCTCAATTCATACAGATCTGGAGCATCGCCTGTAAACATGGCAAAAGCAAAAAAATCCCGCCTCGGATAAACAAAGCGGGATTTTCTATTTTAATTCTTATTAGTTTTCTATAACAACCGGTACGTGCTGTGCACCCTGATCAGTAATTACCTGAATAGTGTACAATCCGCCGGCAACATTCGTCAAATTTAATTCTTGTTTCGCGTTGAAGTTTGCTGTTTGAACCAACACCAATTTCCCCATTCGGTCATAAACATGAATAGCTTGTAATGAAACCGTTCCTGCATCAATAGTAATGATCCCTGAAGACGGATTCGGATAAACGCTCACTAAATCTATTGCATCTTCCTCAACTCCCAAACAACCCGTTACTACAATTCCCGTTTGCGCAGAACCTGAACAACCGTTTCCATTCGTGAAATTGTAAGTAACATTTGTCGTTCCGTTTCCAGCTGTTGCAGGGTCAAACTGATTTCCTGAAACACCGGTTCCGGAATAAGTTCCACCCGCCGGAGAACCTTGAGTTAAAGTAATCGGATCATCGTAAACACAAAGCGAAGTAACAGAACCAAATGATACAGTAGGATTTGGATTTACCGTAACTGCAATACTGTTTGAAGCAGGTGAAACACATCCCGCAACGGTTTGTGTAACTGAGTAACTTCCTGAAGTTGTTGCATTGATCGAAGCATTGGATGAACCACTTGACCATGTGTTACCTGATCCAGCCGAAGAATTTAAAGTAACAGAACCTCCTTGGCAGAAAGTTGTTGCTCCACCTGCAGAAACAACCGGTGCCGCCGGAATTGCATTTACCGTTACGTAATTGGTTTGGTTTAAAGTATTCGGGCCATTGGCATTTGTAGCAGTTAACGAAACGTCATAAGTTCCGGCAGCTGCATACGTTACCACCTGAGAAGCAGAAGTTGAACTTGATGGTGTTCCTCCAGGGAATGACCATGAGTATGAAGTAGGGGAATTTGTAGAAGTACTTGTATACGTAACCGTTTGACCGGCACATACAGCGGTTGCAGACGGTGTAAAGCTTGCAACCGGCGGAGAACTGTTCGCTACTCCTGACACGTTCACGTTATCAATAAACAATCTGTTTCCGTACCCAGAAATATTTTTCATTCTCAGAATAACTCTTGAATTTCCAGCAAATGCGTTCAGGTCAATGGTTTCATGACGCCATTGAGCAGCAGTGGGAGTAAATATACTCGTGGTAGCCGTTCTTGTAGCTAAAACAGTATTGGATTTATCATATACAGTGGTAAAAGTGGCACCGCAATCACCGGAAGCCAAAACCTGTAAACCATCAAAGTTAGCTGCATCATATGGTGCATAGGCAACGTCGAATTCCATTTGCATGGAACCAAGAGAAGCTGCTCCTACATTAGGAAGAACCAGTTCATCATCACCGGTTTGAATGTTGAAATTATCAAACATTGCTGAGTTACCTGTGGTTGGTGTAGCGCCCGCAGCAGTTGATCTTACCCATGTTCCTGCAGCACCGGTATTTGTAATGGACCAGTTTGTAGGAGCAAACGTTGCTGCTGTGAATCCTTCAGTTAAAGGAGGTGAAACCAAAGTTCCGCCTGCCGCGCTGATATAAGCCGTTTTCGTTTTTGTATAATTGTTCCCTCCACTCACAACAGTAAGCGATACCTGATAAGTTCCAGGTGTGCTGTAAGTAATTGTTGGAGAAGCGGCTGAAGACGATGAAGGTGTTCCACCTGTAAATGTCCAGGCATAGGAAGTTATCGAAGCGCCGCCGGCACTCATTGTGAATGTTGTTTGATCACCGGAACACAATGCTACATCAGTTGCAGTAAAATCCATTGCACAAAGTGATCCGCCTGGCACACCACCAACTAAATTTAAATTGGCAGTAGTCCAAATGTTGCTTCTTCCACCAACGGAACTAACCAAAGCTGCACGCATCCGGTCAACCTGTCCCTGGGTGAACATTTTCGAACAATAGGAATAGTCCATGTAGTTTTCCACCTGGTCAATTTGGTTGAAACCCCAATAAGCATTATCTGAAGTACAGGTATTTGCGGTTAACGTACAAGAAGTTGAGCCTTCCGTTGCTGGAGTATCCTGAACGTTATCCGTTCCGGAGCAATCAACTCCGGGATTGTTTGTTGAACCCCAAACATGGGCAAGATTTAACCAGTGACCTACCTCATGGGTAAGCGCCCTGCTTGTTCCAACACTTGAAGTTCCAATTGACCCGGTATAATCGTGTAACATGAAGATCCCATTATAATACATATTGGTTGCATTTGCAGTACTGTTTCCGTTCGGATTAAAAGTGTAGCCTGCGGCTCCGCCGATATCTTCACAAACATAAATATTCAAATACCTATTATGGGGCCAAACACCTTGATAAACATTATTCCCGGCAACAACCGCATTTACCTGGTTTTGTCCGCTTGAACCATTACTGGTAATTGCATTTACAGTTCTAGTTATTCCTGAAAAACATGCCCCATTGGGAGCAACTGTTGCAAAAACGAATTGTACTTCTACATCTGCAGGTAAACCCTGAAAAGCAGTAACAACTGAGTTCGCATCGGAATTCAATTTTCTGTAATCACGGTTCAGGATGTTTAACTGATCCTGAATCTGTGCGTCTGAAATATTTTCGGACCCATTGTTATGAAGGACATGGAATACCACCGGTATTGTATAGATAAGTCCGGTAAGTTTTTCAGTTGATTCTGCTGAACCCTTTGGTTTTTTAACCTCTTCCTGGAACATTGTGGCATAACGTTCCGGATCCTGTGTAAGCATTTCTTGCATCCGATGATGCTGACTGCATTTTTCGACCTCCCGTGGGGCTGAAGATTGATGTTTGGATGCTACTTGTTGTGCAAATCCGGAGTAACCGCACAAAATTAAAGCAGCAGAAAAGACAAGTTTTCTCATAAGCGTAGTTTTAGAAATAAGGAAAGTAATTCCGGGAGGAATTTACATCTTTTTTCAAATTAAAAAGCGTGATTCGATCTTTTTTTTACAAAACCTATAAGAATCTTCAAATATTTAACAATGAGACAACATTGTTAGTTGGCTCTCTGACAAAGTGATTGGAAGCAGGAATTCACCGGATATAAGTTCACAGGAAATATTACCACAAAATCAACATAATAGTGTCTTAGCTAAATAAATTATAGCCTTTACATGAAGTTTTTGTATCTTCCCGTCGCTTTTGCTAAAATATGTTATACAACCCTCCCGGTTTTATTGCATCAGTTGAATAATAAAACTAACTCGTTAGAAATGAAAAAAATTATCCTTAGTTTCCTCGGCTTGACCATGCTTTCCATGGCTCATGCACAATCAACCCACACCAGAGTCCTGAATAAATCGAATATGAGAGATGGTGAGTCAGTAGAATACTGTACTACCCATAAAAAAATGGAAGCCATTCTTTCAGACCCGAACAGATCAAAACAACACCTTAAAGAACAGCAGGAATTCGAAGAGCTATTGAACAATAGTCAAAAATCCGGTACTGAAAAAGCTATTGAATACACTATTCCCGTTGTGTTTCACGTTTTACACAATGGTGGTTCTGAGAACATAAGCACAGATCAAATCATGAGAGCTTTGGAAATTCTGAATCGTGATTACGCCATGTTAAATGCCGATACAGCAACTATTCAAGCTCCTTTCCAATCAATCAGAGCAAAAGCTGACATCAAATTTGCATTGGCTACAAAAGCTCCTAATGGAGCCTGCTTCTCCGGAATTACACGTACACAAAGCATTCTCACTGAAGATGGAGACAATGGTACTGCACAAGTAAATGCCATTATAGCTGGAAACGACGTTTACCAGGGAACCTGGCCGGGTAACAAATACCTGAACATCTTTATCTGTGAAGACATCGGCGGAGCCGCAGGATATACTTTCAATCCTGGTTCATGGTCGGCAACGAGCATGGGGAACGGTATTTGGGTGTTGAGCACATACGTTGGTGATAACGGCACCTCTTCTTCTTCTTCGAGCAGAACATTGACTCACGAAGTGGGACACTGGCTAAATCTTTCTCACGTTTGGGGCGGAACAAATGATCCGGGTGTAAGTTGTGGAAGTGACCAGGTTAATGACACTCCCGCTTGTATCGGTTCAACTTCATGCTCTCTGAGTGCAAACACGTGTACCAGCGACAATGCATACTGGGGATTTGATCAAATAGATAACGTTGAAAACTACATGGACTATTCCTATTGTTCGAAAATGTTTACTGCCGGGCAGGTGACCCGTATGAGAACTGCTCTTACTGTAACTAACACAGGAAGAGCAAATATTGTATCGGCGGCTAACTTATTAGCTGTTGGCGCCAACGCAACGCCAACACTTTGTCAGGCTAAATTCAACACAAACAAAAATGTGGTTTGTGTAGGTGAAACTATTGAGTTAACAGATGAGACTTATAATCTGGCAACAGGATGGACCTGGTCATTCCCTGGTGGATCGCCAGCTTCAGCTAATACACAAGACGCCACAGTAAGCTATTCAACTCCCGGAACATACACTGTTACTTTGCTGGCTACAGACGGATCTTCATCTGATGATTACACGATGCAAATTACTGTCTTGCCACAGGATGAAGGTTTGCCATACTATGAAGGATTTGAAGGATTATCGTCTTTCACAGGGTCTACCCGCTGGTTTATTGAGAATGGAAACGGAAATGCATGGAGTGTTACAAACACAGCCGGAAATTCTGGTACTAATTCAGCGAAACTCACAAGTTTCGGGCAGCCGGAAGGTTCAGTTGACAACCTGATTTCAGGAAAAATTGATTTATCTCAAATTACATCTGCTACAGGTGCAACATTAAGTTTCCGCTGTGCTTTTCGCAAAACTGCCTCAGACAATCTGGATTTGTTAAAAGTATATGCATCAAATGACTGTGGTTCTTCATGGGATGTTCGTAAAACACTTTCTGCAAATACTATGTCCGAATCAAATATTGCCACTTCTGCATGGACACCAGGAGCAGCTGATTGGGTTACTGTTCACGTTACAAACATTTCAAGCACATACTGGGTTGAAGATTTCCGTTTCCGCTTCGACTTCAGATCTGATGGAGGAAACAATATCTTCATTGATGATATCAATCTTTACGCAGGACCACAATCTGATGTTTTAGTTCTTGTAGGATTGGAAGAATTATCAACTGTGTCTGGTGCTATGGTATTCCCGAATCCTGCAGATGCTGAAGTAAATGTAAAATTCTCTTCTGCAATGAACCAGGATATGACCGTAATCATTACTGATATTACAGGTAAGATTATTCAACAGCATGCTGTAAAAGCAGTTCAGGGAGACAACCTTGTTTTAATCTCTACTGATACTATTGCTGCAGGTTCATACTTCGTAAGACTTTCAAACGGAACACAATACCAAACATTACCGTTTGTAGTGAAATAATTAAGATTGTACATCTTACTCAGCCCCCGGTTTACAATGTAAGCCGGGGGTTTTTGTTTTTAGGAATTCAAGAGTGTTGACCTGAAAGAAAAAACATCAGGCAACCGAAACAACAAAAACAGAGTTCTGAAACAAACAAACTTCATGAAAAAACTCTTCATTCTTATATTCCCGTTGGCGCTCTCTTTCTCAGCTAATTCGCAATCGACTGTATTGTTTATTGGAAACAGCTATACTTATGCAAACGATCTTCCTGTAATGTTCCAGTCACTTTCCGGAAGTTTGAATAAAACCGTAACTGCCGGCTCTAAAACAAACGGTGGATTTACATTTCAGGACCAATGGAATGACCCAGCCACATTTAACGCCATTCACCAGCAGGAATGGGATCTTGTAATCATTCAGGGACAAAGCCAGGAACCAAGTTTTCCTGTTACACAAGTGAATTCGGCATCACTTCCATTTGCTGAAGCCATTGCAGACAGTGTTTACGCTTCTTCAGACTGCACAAACCTGATGTATTATATGACCTGGGGAAGAGAAAACGGCGATCCTCAATGGGATTCAATCAACACATTCGATAAAATGAATGAACGCTTAGTGAATGCGTACATGCGCTTTGCGGATAGCACAGATGCTATGATTTCACCGGTTGCCGTGGCATGGAAATATGTTCGTGATCACAGTCCTGCTATTCAGCTTTATTCAGGTGACGGATCACATCCTTCCCTTGCTGGAACGTATCTAATTGCTTGTACGTTCTTTGCTTCCGTTTTCCAGGAAACGCCGGTTGGCGCGAATTATTTAGCGGGATTGGATCAGTCTACAGCCGCAATTCTTCAAAACGCGGCAGCCACAACAGTTCTAAACGATCTCGATTTGTACGGTTTACATCCGATAGATTACAGAACAGTTGCAGGAATAAGCTGGAACCTGGACGGAAACGGCCTATTAACGCTCAATTCAACTTCCATTCATGATGAAAATGTGCATTGGACCGTTGACGGAATGGATCACACAACAGAAAGTTTCACCCATCAACTTTCCACACCAGGAACTTATCTAGTCACTCTTGTAGCATCTTCGGAATGTAATTCAGATACTGCTTATGCAGTTGTCAACTATAATAATGCGGAAATTAGTGACCAAAACATTCAGCATATTCAAATCTATCCGAATCCTTCCAATGGTGAGATTTATATTTCAGGAAATCAGAACAACCTGTTAAACATCTATGATCTGAACGGACGTTTTCTTTTGGGAAAAACGCTCATTGGCGAAAAAGTTGATTTGACGGAGCTAGCGAAGGGATTTTACCTATTGGAAATTGACGGCAAATTCCATCGATTAAACATTCAGAAATAATCACTGATTATATTCAATAACAAGTGGTGGCTGAGTCCGCGGCGGAAAGTCACCCTTTTATTTTTATTTCTCCTTCCTCAACTAACGGCTCTCCGTTCATTTTAAGAAAGAGCTGCATTAGGGCAACAACATCTTTTTCGCAATACCTGGTGATACGTGGTAAATCGTCTTCTTCATAAAAAACTCGCGCTACATCAGCACCTGAAATATCGTCTTTAGGTGTTGGAATTTTGAAAACATGACACAGCAGCGCCAAACTCGTATATGCTTTGTAATCGCCGAACTTCCAAAGTTCCATAGTATCTAAATGAGAAATTTCCCATGGCTTCTTGCCAGCTATCTGGAGAATTTTCGGAAGTTTCAATCCGTTAATAAGCATTCTTCGGCACAAAACAGGAATATCAAACTCTTTGGAGTTGTGTCCGCACAAAATGTAGTATTTCGGATGATCCTCAAGCAATGAAATAAATTGTTTCAACAATGTTTCTTCATCATGGTGGGCAAAAGAAGCAATCCGAATCTGGCGTCCCGTCCGGGTTTCTGTCAAAAAGCCAACAGAAATGCAAACAACCCGGGCAAATTCGGCTAAAATACCGGCCTTTTCATTGTAAACCTGTTCTTCCGATTTGTCTTCGGTTTTGTAACGTGCGTTTTTCGTATCAAACAGCTTTTTACCGTCTTCGTCCAATTCAAAATAATCGTACACAACCGGAACTGTTTCAATATCGAAAAACAGAATGTTGTCGTATAAGTTCTTAGCAATCATTTAATTCGTTTTCCACTCAAATTAGCTAAAAAGTTGAGTTTGACAATCATGCATTTCATTTTTTTTCAAATTATTTTCGGTTTTCCAGAACATTACTTTTCAAGTAATAATAATGACCACGGAAACGCAGAATTGTTTCATTGCAAGCGCTTTTTAGTACCTTTGACAAAATTTTTTCGATGGCAGAAGAACTGAATATGGGTATTGGTACAAAGACAGAAAAATATGCGGCCCTGATTCCTCAAATTCAGGCTTTAGTAGATCCAACCGTGAACAAAACTGCCAACTTAGCCAATGTTTCTTCCGCTCTAAAAATGACTTTTGGATTTTTCTGGGTTGGTTTTTATCTGGTTGAAAACAATGAATTGATCCTCGGACCGTTTCAGGGAGACATTGCCTGTACACGCATTGCAAAAGGAAAAGGTGTTTGCGGCGGAAGCTGGGAACAAAACAAAACACTTGTTGTTCCGAATGTTGATGAATTTCCCGGACATATTGCCTGCAGCAGCGCTTCAAAAAGTGAAATAGTAGTTCCGATCAGATCAAACGGTGAAGTAGTCGGAGTTTTGGATGTTGACAGTGATCAGCTCGATGATTTTGACGAAATTGACGAAAAATATTTAAACGAATTATGCGCCTGGCTCGGTACTTCTCTTTTCTAATTTCCGCAATACTGCTTAGCGCATGTGCAGATATTATTCCTTTAACCGGGGGTGAAAGTGATGCTATTGCTCCAAAACCGGTTAAAACAGCTCCGGAAACGGGCGAAACCAATATTCAGCCGACACAAGTTGTTATAGAATTTGACGAATACGTTGTTTTGAAAGAAGCGGAAACTACCATTACGATGAGTCCGGAAGTAGGGAAACTCAAGAGCGAACTGAACAAGAGAACTTTAACCGTTTCCTGGGATGCCGCTTTAATGCCGCGAACAACATACATCCTCAATATAAATGGCGCAATCAAAGATTTGAACGAGAGCAACGACACGATTTTCCAGGTGGTTTTTTCAACCGGGGAATTTATTGATTCACTTTCGCATTATGGGACCATCATATCAGCATATTCGGGCGAATTTATCCAAAATGCAACCGTTTGCCTCTTTCCGAAAGATTCACTTCCTTACCTTAATAAGCCCACTTATCTTACGAGAAGCGACCGTTTCGGGAATTACAAGTTCGACTATTTGAAAGACGGAGAATACACGCTTTTTGCCTATCAGGACGCTAACCGGAATCAAAAAATAGACCCAACTGAAAACCTTGCATTCCAAACAGAATTGATCCAAACGTCTGATACTCTTTCGAGCTCTCTACGCATTTTCAAACCAAAAAGAACTTCCAATCTCCTAAAGGTTGTGATAGAAAAGCCAGGAACAGCAATCGTAAGCGGAATGGACTTCGAGGAAAACCCTGTGTTGCTCAACGGAGAATCCGTTGAACTCATTTCCAGGTTTTCTTTCGACTCATTACTTATTGCCTTGCCTGTATTAACTTCAAGCAGATATGTTTTCACTGTCGGGACCGACACCTTAATCCGTCAACATCCTGTAAAAGACCGTGCAGGGAATTTTGCTGTCAAAACCAAATCTCCCAAACAATGGAAACCAGGAGATTCGTTGGTGTTTACTTCAAGTGAATACTACCGGACTTTTGATGAAAGCCACTTCTCATTCATTAGTGCCACGAACAAAACCGTTCCGTATACGTACGAAATTAAGAACGGAAGATTATACGTTTTGCCTGTGGCTAGCGAAAACTTCCACATTCATTTCGACAAAGCGGCGCTTTCGGGAACTGCGAATTCGAATGATACAATCAGCTTTGATTTTGAAACATTTCTGCCGGAAAAATGCGGAAATATTATCATCGACATAACGGATTTCGATTCCAGCTGGATCTTTGAACTGGTCAACAATGCAAATACAGAATTAGGCACGGTAGTTTCGAAACAAAGAAGCAATGCGGGGAAATTGACCTTCGCGAATCTCATTCCCGGACAATACAGTTTCCGTTGCTTTAAGGATGAAAATAACAATGGTATTTGGGATTCAGGAGATTACGAAAACAAGATTCAGCCCGAGACAATGCTTCGCTATACGGTTGCTCAAAAAGTTCGGGCAAACTGGGATATCGAAGAGAAACTTGAACTAAACTAACCCGGATTTCTATGTCGGTAAACGAGCGTCCTTCTGTCTTCAAGCGTAATCAGGTTCTTCTCGTTACCATTCTTGCCCTTGCTGTTTGCGGATTTTTCGCTTACCGAACACTTGGGGAAGTTGAATTTGTTCCTGTAGAATCAGGTAAGGGAAATTATTCTCTGATCAAAGAAACCAAATTGATCGATTACAACGATTCCGAATTATTCAAATCCGATAAAAACGGTTCGTTTGAAAAAAGAACTGCGGTTGACATCCTCAAAACCATTCCCATAACCGGTACAACTGTACTTTGTTTGTTTTGCGCCATATTGGCAATGGTTGGTAGAGATTTGAGCTATATGTGGCGAATTCGTACACTAACATCCAAAAAATTATCCTGGAAAGCCAGTTTTCGCACTATTATGATTTGGGAATACGCTTCCGCATTGGCACCCGGTGTTTTGAGCGGTGCAACCGTCGCCATGTTTATCTTAAACCGGGAACGGATTTCGATGGGAAAAGCAACCGCAATCGTTATTACAACTGCGTTTTTCGACAATCTGTTCTTCGTTGTTATGATTCCGATCGTATTTTGCTTTTACGATTATCAATTAATCCTTCCTTCAAATGCCATTGGCGCAGGTGGTTCGGCAGCATTCTGGACAGGATATTTTGTTTTCCTGGTACTTTGTTCTTTCCTATTTGTGAGTTTGTTCGTGTTTCCTTCGTTCACAAAAATTGTCCTCAATGGAATTACGAAACTCCCGTTTTTAAAAAGGTGGAATACCAAAGCCAATGAAACCGGTGAAAATGTCAGAACAACAGCATTGGGATTCAAAAAAGAAAAAGCTTCCTTTTGGGCAAAAATCGGTTTGGCAACTGTTTTCTCCTGGACATCGCGCTACCTGGTTATTTCATTCATTTTCCAGGCTTTCGTTTCTCTTGGATTCGCCCAGCACATTCTACTGTTAAGCAAGCAATTCGTTCTCTGGATGTTTATGCGGATTGCCCCAACACCGGGAGGCAGTGGTGTTGCCGAATGGGCGTTCGGAGAATTGCTCAGTACTTTTTCCGCAAGCGCAATTATTGTAGGAAGTTTGGCTGTTTTGTGGCGACTGATAGGTTACTTCCCATATATTCTTATCGGTAGCATTTTGCTTCCGAGATGGTTAAGTAAAAAAACTGAGGTCCGGAACGAGCAAAAAACCACTGAAAATCGCCCGTAATAAAAAGAAATGACTACCTTTGCTCCCCTCAACACAGGGAAAAACGATTTAGCATGTCGAACGGAGTAAAGATTTTTTCAGGAAGAGCATCCAAACATTTAGCAGAACAAATTGCCACAAAATTTGGTGCAAGCCTTGGTGACGTTAAAGTTACGGAGTTTAGCGATGGTGAATTTCAGCCGTCGTTTGAAGAAACTGTCCGCGGACAAGATGTCTTTATCGTTCAGTCGACAATGCCTCCGACAGAAAATTTGTTCGAGTTATTATTGATGATAGATGCTGCAAAACGTGCTTCGGCCCGTAAGATCATTGCAGTAATTCCTTATTTCGGTTTCGCACGACAAGACAGAAAAGATAAGCCACGTGTTGCAATTGGTGCCAAGCTTGTTGCAAATATGCTGGCTGCTGCAGGTGTAGATCGCATTATGACAATGGATTTACACGCAGACCAGATTCAAGGTTTCTTCGAAGTTCCGGTAGATCATTTATTTGCATCTACATTGTTCTTCAATGAAATGAAAGCTTTGGATAATGGGAACCTGATTATGGCTGCTCCGGATGCCGGTGGTGCAAAACGCGCAAATGCTTACGCTAAGAAATTAGATACAGGTTTGGCAATTTGTCACAAACACCGTAAGAAAGCAAACGAAATTGCAGAAATGACTGTAATTGGTGATGTTTCCGGAAAAGACGTGATTCTGATCGACGATATGTGTGACACAGCAGGAACTTTAACAAAAGCGGCTGAGTTATTCATGGAAAAAGGAGCATTGACAGTTCGTGCATTTTGTACTCACGCTGTTTTATCCGGTCCTGCCCTTGAGCGTATCAATAACTCTAAATTGACAGAATTGATCGTGACAGATACAATTCCGTTAAAAGAAAAAAGCGATAAAATTCGCGTAATAACAGTAGCCGATTTGTTTGCTGATGTAATCAACAGACTGGTGAAGAATGAATCAATTAGTGCACATTTTATCATTTCATAAATAAACAATAAACACAATGAAAGTATCACAATTGAGCGGTTCGCTTCGCGCGAACGTAGGGAAGAAGGATGCTAAAGCGGTGAGAGACTCAGGACAAGTTCCTTGTGTCCTTTACGGAGCTGGCACTCAAACCCATTTTTCTGTAAAAGACATCCTTATCGAGAAGTTGGTGTTTAACCCGGACGTATTCCAAATTGAATTGGATATTGACGGAACTAAAGCGTCTGCAATCATTCAGGATTTGCAGCAAGATCCGTTGACTGACAAAGTTCGTCACATTGACTTTTTGCAGTTAGACGCAAAAAAACCAGTTAAAATCGGTTTACCGGTTCGTCTTACAGGTGCATCTCGCGGTGTAATGGCCGGGGGTAAATTGATGCAGGTTTTCCGTCGTCTGAAAGTTGTTGCTTTACCAGGAGATTTACCTGAAGCAATTACAATCGACATTACGAAATTACGTATCGGTCAATCTATCCGTGTAACAGATCTATCTGAACAAAACCCATCGTTGCGTTTTACAGATCCTGCTCGTGCGGTAGTTGTTGCAGTTAAAATGGCTCGTGGAGCTACTAAAGCTGCTGAAGTTGACGTAGAAGAAGAAGATTAAGATTCAATCTCTTAAAATAGAAATCCCGCTCCGGTCAACCGGAGCGGGATTTTTTGTTTGGTATTTCTCTGAACAAGTCGGGGCGAATAATTATTCGCCCCGACTTGTTTTACTTATCTAATTTCTTTAATGCGCATCCAGCCAGTTATGTGCCAGCTGCATTTCAACTTCCATAGGAACCGCCAAATTCACAGCGCTTTCCATGGCTTTCTTCACTAAATCCTGCATTAATTGCTCTTCGTCTTTGTGAATATCGAAAACAAGCTCATCGTGTACCTGCAGAATCATTTTTGATTTTACTTTGGCTTCTGTCATTGCTTTGTCTACCGCAACCATAGCTAATTTCACCACATCGGCTGCTGATCCCTGAATTGGAGCATTGACAGCATTCCGCTCAGCAAAACCACGTACAACTGCATTTGCTGAGTTTATATCAGCTAAATAACGACGGCGTTTCATGATCGTTTCTACGTATCCCTTTTCACGCGCATTTGTTACCGCGCTGTCCATGTAAGTTTTAATAGTAGAATACTGCGCGAAGTAAGCATCAATAATTCCTTTGGCCTCCGTTCTGCTGATTCCAAGGTTTTGCGACAACCCGAAAGCAGACTGGCCGTAAATAATTCCAAAATTCACTGCTTTTGCCGCGCTACGCTGATCTTTGGTCACCTCATCCAATTCCACATGAAATACTTTGGCCGCAGTGGCCTTGTGAATATCCAGTTTATCTCTAAATGCCTGGATCATGTTTGCATCTTCTGCTAAAGCAGCAATAATCCGCAATTCGATCTGTGAATAATCTGCCGCCATTAAGCGAAAATCTTCTCCACGTGAAATAAACGCTTTGCGTATTTCTTTTCCGCGTTCCGAACGGATCGGAATATTTTGCAAATTCGGATTATTCGAGCTCAAACGTCCTGTAGCCGTAACTGTTTGCATAAAACTCGTATGTACACGCTTGTCAATATCGTCAATCATTGTTGGAAGCGGATCAACATAAGTAGATTTTAGTTTCCTCATCTGGCGGTAATCCAAAATGTAGGAAATAATAGCGTGATCGTTTTTATGCTGCTGCAGTATGTCTTCGGAAGTAGCGTATTGACCGGTTTTCGTCTTTTTTGCCTTGGTTGAAATCTTCATGTGATCAAAAAGCACTTCTCCCAGTTGTTTCGGGGAATCCATATTGAATTCCATTCCAGCCTCTTCTTTGATCTTAATTTCAAGTTCTTTGATCTCCGTTTCCAATTGCTGAGAATAAGCGTGCAAATGCTCTATATCGAGGGCTACTCCTTCTGCTTCCATTTTCGCCAGCACCTTCACCAAAGGCATTTCCATCTTCCAGAACAAGTCTTTCAAATGTTCTTTCTCAATCTGAGGCGCAAATATTTGCTTCAGCTGGAACGTGATATCGGCATCTTCACAAGCGTAATCGGATATTTGTTCCGGTTGTAAATCGCCCATATTTCCCTGGCCTTTTCCTTTCTTCCCAATCAATGTTTCAATACTTATTGGCTGATAGTTCAAATAATATCCCGCCAGGAAATCCATTCCCTGCTTCGCTTCAGGCTGAATCAGGTAATGCGCTATCATTGTGTCAAACAAAGGCCCGTTGAACTCAACACCATAACGTGTTAACACCTGCAGGTCGTATTTCAGATTGTGGGCGATTTTTTCAATTTTTTCCGATTCGAAGAAAGGTTTAAACTCGTCTACAATTGCTTTTGCTTCATCCCAGTTTAGCGGAACGGCAACATAATAGGCTTCGCGTTCTTTGTATGAAAACGACATTCCCACCAAATCAGCCCGCAGCGCATTAATACTTGTAGTTTCGGTATCAAAACAAACCGAAGTTTGTTTCATTAGCTCCGACATCAGTTTTTTACGTTCTTCCGGAAGTGTTACCAAATGATAACTTGGTTTTTCAGTAGCAATGGTTTTATGTCCGGCGGTTGGAACTGCCTGCTGAACATCAACTAAACTTTGCGTTCCGAATAGATCTAACTGCCCATTTTCATCTACAGATGCAGTTACAACAATTTCTTCTCCGGTAACACGCTTAGCCAGGTTCCTGAATTCCAGTTCAGTAAATAATTCGAGGATACGGTCTTTATCCGGAGCATCAATTTGAAGTGCTCTTGCATCAAATTCAATTGGAGCGTCAACAATAATAGTTGCCAGCATTTTCGACAATCGTCCCTGATCTTCAAACGCAATTACATTCTCCTTCATTTTACCTTTCAGATCATCGGTATTCCGGAATAATTCCTCCATTGATCCGTAATCGGCAATGAGTTTTTTTGCTGTTTTCTCACCAATTCCGGGAATTCCTGGAATATTATCGGCTGCATCACCCCATAAACCCAAAATATCAATTACCTGCATCGGGTCTTTGACTTCAAATTTCTCACAAACTTCAGAAACTCCCAACACCGTGGCAGGATCTCCTCCTCTCCCCGGTTTATACATGAAAATATTCTCTGAGACGAGTTGGGCAAAATCTTTATCCGGAGTCATCATATAGGTTTTGAATCCTTCTTTTTCCGCCATTTTAGCCATTGTTCCGATCAAATCATCTGCTTCATAACCTTCCAGCATCACAATCGGAATATGGAAAGCTTTAATAATATCTTTGATCGGCTGGATCATTGAGCGGATATCTTCCGGCATTTCTTCACGGTGCGCTTTGTACGCAGCAAAATCTGCAGTTCTATTAGTTGCGCCTCCCGGAGCATCAAAAACCACTGCAATATGTGTTGGTTCTTCTTTTTTAATGATATCAATCAGCGCATTCGTAAAACCAAAGGCAGCACTTGTGTTTTGTCCTTTAGAGTTTACTCGCGGGTTCTTGGCGAAAGCAAAATATGCACGGTAAATCAATGCGAAAGCATCGAGAAGAAAGAGTTTTTTATCAGATTGCGGAGTAATCATCTTCTTTATGTAAATGAAGTACAAGAATACGAAATTTTGAGTGAGCTATAATCACCATTCTGCAGAGATTCTGCAAAAACAGAAAGGTAAAATATAACCGCAACGTTTGCGCTAAAGCTTCAGCGTAGGCACAGAGAAAAGAAGAAGGCAGAGTTTAGTCGGCTAAAGCGATCAAGATGTACGAATATTTATGGAGATCATAATTATTCAATATACATTCTACTAAAAACACTAATTTCAAGTTCCATGAATCAAATCAGCGAAATTTCCGAAACAGTTGTCATATCCGCTTCACCTGAGCTGGTTTGGCGCACATTGACAGACAAAACAGAAATGCTTCGCTGGATGGGTGATGAAGAACTGGATATACAAGTCGATGTGATTTGGGAAGAAGGACGGCCGATTAGAATATCAGGATTTCACCACGAACAATTCATAAATACAGGCACAGTTCTAAAAGTGGAAAAACCTTATTTGTTATCGTACACCCAGCTTAGTTCAGTTTCAAATCTGCCTGACGTTCCGGAGAGCTATAATATCCTCATTTTTACACTGAAACCTATTGAAAACGGAACGGAGTTAACTGTTACTGTTCGACAATTCCCCACGGAAACCATCTTTTTTCATTTGCAACTATACTGGAAACCAACTTTGATGGTCATCAAACGATTATTGGAAAATTAGATTCAAGCGAATTCTCGCGATAAATCGTCGAATAATCATTTTCAGGCGACAAAACATCAAATTACCCCTATTCCCAAACGCCAATTCGGTTAAACAGGTTACTTTTGTCCCTCTGAGTCAAAAAAATATGGTTTTTTCGAGTTTAACATTTTTATATGCCTTTCTGCCGCTAGCCATTTTAGCGCATTATCTTACTAAAAATATCATTTACAGGAATATTACAATAATATTATTCTCGTTGGTGTTTTATGCCTGGGGTGAGCCTTTGTGGCTATTCTTATTGTTGTTAACCGCTGTTTTTGATTACGGAGTTGGTATTCTCATTGAAAAAATGCTCCTGAAAAGTCAGACAAAGGCGAAAATGGCCCTTATTTTTGGAATAGTTGTTAATCTAAGCTTACTCATTGGATATAAGTACGGTGGTTTCATTTGGGATAATCTAAACATGATTTTCCCCATGCCGTTTTCCCGCCCAACCAATTCATTACCAATAGGAATCTCCTTTTATTCCTTCCAGGTAATTGCATATTTAGTTGATGTTTACAGAAGGGATACGCCTGCGCAAAAAAGTCCGATCAATTTTCTGGTTTGTATCAGTATGTTCCCGCATTTAGTGGCCGGACCTATTATCAGATATAGTAAAATTCACGATGAATTGGACAATCGTAAAGTATCCTGGTCTGACCTTTCCTACGGAATCAATCGCTTTTGTTTCGGTTTGTTTAAGAAAGTATTTATTGCCAATACAGCCGGTGAATTAGTTCAGAAATACCTTGAAAACGGTTTTTCCGATCTTTCAAGCTATGAAGGCTGGTTCGGAATTGCCATGTTCTCTGTTCAGATTTACTTCGATTTTAGTGGTTATTCTGATATGGCCATTGGGTTGGCAAGAATGTTCGGCTTTCATTTCGATGAAAATTTCAGACATCCTTATGCCGCCATTTCAGTTGGAGATTTTTACCGCCGATGGCATATTTCACTGGGCAGGTTTTTTCGTGACTACGTTTATATTCCTTTAGGAGGAAACAGGAAGTTTCAATTGAGAAACATTATGATTGTTTGGCTGCTCACCGGAATCTGGCATGGAGCCAGCTGGAACTTCTTACTCTGGGGAGCATATTTCGGATGTTTTATGATCATTGAAAAACTCCTGGAGAAAATTCTCGTTAAAACGCCCCGGGTTCTTCGTCATACCTATACGTTGATATTGATTGTATTCAGCAGGGGAATCTTCTATTTTACCGATTGGGAGAAATTAAAATCATTCACTGTGAATTTATTTACCTCCAAAAATCCTATCGGCAGCGGATTTTATACTGATTTGTATGAGCACCTGTTTTGGTTCATTGCTGTTGTTCTTCTCTGTATTCCGTGGGATGAAATCTATACTGAAAACTCCCGAATAAATCGCGGAAGCGCAAAATTCTATAATAGTTTAAGTCCTGTATTCAACCTGCTGTTCATTGCGCTTTCAACTGCTATGCTAGCCGGCTCTACTTATAATCCATTCATTTATTTCCGATTCTGATGAAGTACGTTAATGTTATACTATTTTTTGCAGTCATTTTTTCAGGATTGGTCTCTTATATCGTTATTCCACCGAAGAAAATATCGTTAGAAGAAAAACGAAAATTGGCAGAGTTTCCAAAATTCCAAATGGAGAAATACTTAAGCGGAAACTATACAGACAGTATTGACGAATACATGGATGATCATTTCCCATTTCGAAAAGAATTTATTTACACCGCCGATTTGGTGAAGCAATACAGAGGTTTACATTACGAAAGCAAGGAAGGAAAAATCTTTGTTGCGCATAAACCGAAGAAGGATAAAAAGAAAATTGACCGCAACAAAATGGTCGCTCCCGAATTTTTGGACGAGTTTGAAGAGCAATACAACGGCGATTTATTAATTCTGGACGGTGCGGTTTACGCATTGAACGGCGGAAGTCCGGCTATGTCTCGAAGATACGCGGCCATGGTTAGCAGCTACGCAGAACAGCTGAAAGGAAAAGCAAAAGTGTTTTCCTGTGTTGCCCCTCTTTCATCGGCATTTATCCCGGTTGCCAAATACCGGAAATACAACGGCTTACAGCAAAAAACGCTATATGCCATTCGTTCTAACTTAAGTAACGGAGCTGTTTTTAGTGATGTGATCGGTGAGATGAATTCACATGGAAACGAAAAAATGTATTTTGGAACAGACCACCATTGGAATGCACGCGGAGCTTATTACGGTTACGTAGCGTTTTGTAAAAGTGCCGGTTTAACACCTGTTCCTCTTTCCAATATGGAGAAAAAAGTGAAGTATGGTTTCTTAGGAAGTATGTACCAGCACACAAGAGATCTTTCTGTAAAAGAACATCCGGATACATTTGAATATTTCATCCCGAAAACAACGGCTACCGGATTGATTTACAATGCGAACAACTTCAATAATCCAAAAAAAGCGAAGCTGTTCTACCACACAAGTTCAGGCGGAAATATGTATTCTACATTCATTGGTGGTGACAACCCTTTAACCAAATATACCACCGGAACAAAGAACGGCAGAAAGTGTGTAGTAGTAAAGAATTCTTATGGTAACGCATTTTCTGTTTATCTTGTAAGTCATTACGAAGAAGTTTATGTGGTGGATCTACGTTATTCGAATCACAATTTGATCGAATTGATTGAAGAAAACCATATAAACGATTTAATTTTTGCAATTGGAATGTACGGTGCAATGGGTGAAGGAAGCATAGGTTTAATGAAACGTCTGGCTACCAAAAAAGGTGGCGGAGACCCGATTTCTAATGTAAGCGCTCCTGATACACTTCAGTCACCAGTAATTATTCCAAAAGAACAGGATACCATTAAATAATGAAATTTTACGCATCTTTTTTTTTCCTGGTTATTTGTTTTAGTTTAAATAGCCAGGTTGTTACAGACAGTTTATACAAACAGTTGAGTATAGATACCAGCTTTGCTTATTTCCAATACGCCGATTCGGCCGTTGGAGCTAAATTTCTATCTTTATTTGACCAAGCCGATAAAAATGAGGCTGTAATCCTGCACTATGGCGGAAGTCACGTTCAAGCCGGGCGACCAACCAAAATTGCACGACAATTACTCCAGGAAAATTACGGTGATGGTGGTCCGGGACTCATGTTCAATTACACCGCAGCAAATTCTTACAACAGTGTGAATTACACGAGTTCGAAAACAGGAACGTGGGCATTCGGAAAAAGTTATATTCTTCCTGCAAAAGTTCCATTAGGTGTTTGCGGCATGGCGGTTGAAACAACAGATTCGAAAGCCACGCTCGGTTTCGATATGAAAGAGACACTGGACAGCGCCCATTATGAAGTCACTCTTTTCACCGAGATTGATTCATCCAGCTACGGATTCGAAATTGTGATTGATGGAAATGTCTTTTCTTATCCAAAAGCAGAAGCGATTAAATCGGGGTTAAAACACGCTGTACAATTCAATTATTCCGGAACCATAAATATCATTACTATCCGACTTCTTGGCCCGGGAAAATATTTCCGTTTTTACGGGTTAGACATTGAAAAAACCGGCACAAAAGGTGTTGTTTACCATTCCGTTGGAGTTGGAGCCGCTGCAATGAACTCTGTTCTTGCACTCGAAAAAGCAGAACAGCAAACTGAAATCTTAAAACCGGATATTGTGATCCTGGATTTCGGAACGAATGATATCATGTATCACAATGCTGTGAACCCGAAACTAATCGGTCAAGTTGAAAAAGCAATTGCAAGGTTTAAAGCAATTAACCCGGAAATGATTATTGTATTAACTTCCACACAGGATTTGTACTACAAAGGCCATTACATAACTGCCGGACCAATTTTCCGTGATTTAATGGATTCGCTTGCAAAAGCTAACCAATGCATGTTCTGGAATTGGTATGATTGTGCGGGAGGATTGCAGACCATTCGGACCTGGGAAGGTTTGGGCTATGCAAAAAGCGATTGTATTCACCTGACAGACAAAGGTTACGAAATCAAAGGTCGATTTATTGCCGAATCTATTGAAAACACCCTGCGCGAAGCCCGAAAAGGAAAACCGGAAGTTCTGTTAGCCGGAAAAACGTATGTTGTAAACGCACCGCCACTTCCGGAAGTGAAAACACCCGTAAAAAGACCGGTAACAAGTTCTAAAAAACATACAGTAAGGTCGGGAGATACACTTTCTCAAATTGCCGGTAAATACCACACAACCGTTTCAAAAATCAAAAGTGTTAACGGATTGAAATCAGATATGATACGGGTAGGTCAGGTTTTGAAAATACCGTAAACAGAAGAGGAAAAGCAAAAGGAGGAACACTTCGACAAGCTAAGTCCGGGAAGAGGAAGACAATTAACAATGGGAAAAATTACCAAATTGCTTTGACTATTACCTGTTCTTCGTCTTCTTCAACGTGTACAAATATTTCGGTTTTACAGCTTCACCATCTAATTCCGTCTGATACAGTTTACTTTCTGCAAACTCGTAACGGGCCGTTCTCATAGAATCGCCGATATGTCCCTGAGAAATATACAGTTGATCTTGTGCTTTCGTTTTGGTGATTTTCCATTCACCGGTCGAAACAACCGTGGCATCACCATCTTCCGTGGCATCTTTGTAGATTTCAGTCAGTCGGTAAATTCCAACTGTATCACCTTTCAAAACAAGACGCTGTTCAATTCCGGAACAATCTGCACACGGTATTTTCCCGATATAAATACGTAAACCCGTATAGGTTTTTTCTTTTATGAATTGTTGTTCTCCCTTTATATCAATTGTTCCTGGAGCTGTCTTTTTTTGATCTTTCGTATGTTCAATACACGAAGTCAAAACAATTGACAAACAGAATACTAGAAGAATGTTGTTACTTTTCATCATCTCATCAAAAATACCAGTTGAAACATAAATTTCAAAGTAAACCAGTCATTTACTTTGATTTCATCCAGCGCGTGTTTGCAATAAACGCACCAAAGTACGGCCAGTTACAGTCTTTTCGTTTAAAAAACACTACATAATTTGAATTCACAAGCAAGCGTTTCAAAGGAACTTTTTTGATTTCCTTTTTAAGCTGTTGAATCGCAGTAGCTTCCGTAATGATAATTGCTTTGCTATATGCAGCAACTCCTTTTTCATTCATCAACATGGCATTTTGCTGGTACGCCTTTACAATTTTCCATGGACTTCCGGGTGTATTATATTTGGCTCCCTCAATAGTTTTAAAGCGGGTATCTATGTTAAATCCCAATTTCGGAATGGACACCTCATCTTTATCGTTGAGTTGTTTCATCCACGGTTTTGCATTTGATAAAAATACTTTGCGTTTTGACTGAATTGACTGAAACTGATCTTTCAATGTTTTCATGCCGGAGAAATCGCTTTGGCAAATAATGATCTCGTGTTCTTCGTTTTCAGGAAGTAATCTCAATGCGAAATCAGAGTCAGAATGATAATAGATGATTTCAATCTGATGATTTTCACCTGTTACCCCAAAAGCTTTGATTTTCGTTCCCTTGAAAACCCCATCCTGGTTGTCCATTGGTTCTCTGAACGGTAATTGAATATCGAAGACAGAGGTTATTTTGACGATATTCCCGGAGGATTCAACGATGGTTTTGTATTCACCCTTTTTTAAAGTATTTCGAAAGCATTTTGAATTATTCAGAGCCCTTAATCCGGGTTTCGAAATTCCGGTCGCCTGACCATACTGCTTCTCAAATTTATTCCAGCAGAATAACAACGTGGCTGCGTAAACAGTGTTTTTTGAAAAATCTATCTCTGATTCCAGCGTGGTTGCAAAAGCGGTATTATCCTTCTCACCATTCAGGCCGATCAATTTTGGAAAATCTCCAACTGGATGCTCAACAACTTTAGGTTCCGGTTTCTTCGTTTCCGAAGTACAACCAATTAAAATGAGCAGCAAAAAGACTGCACAGTTGAGTTTGAACATAACTACCAATTAATCACAAGCTTTCCGATAGTGTTTCCATCTTCCAAATCCTGATGTGCAGCAGGCATTTCGGAAGCCGGATATTCTTTTCCAACTTGCGGGTTTATGGTTCCTGCTACAGCCATGGCTACCACTTCGTTCAAACAAGCTTGCAGAACCAGTGGTTTATTATCCGCGATCTTTAACATATTCACCCCGCAAACCGATTTTGAGCGCATCATAAATGCAATTGGAGTATAGAATCCGATTTTGCGGACAAAATTCAGTTTCGAGAAAATACCGTAGGGTGCTTTACCTAACTCCGATGCTCCGAAAAGAACCAAACGACCACCGGAACCTATTAAGCGAAGATCTTTTTTCACAGTGGCGCCCGCAACCGGATTAAAGCTTACATCCACACGCTGTTCTTTCAGAATCGAAGAAACAGCTTCTTCGTAATCAGACGATTTATAATTCACCGCGAAATCGGCACCCTGGGCTTTTACGCTTTCAATCTTTGAATCACTGCTTACTTTTGCAATTACCATCGCTCCTTTGAGTTTGCAAAGCTGAATTAAAGCAGTTCCAACTCCACCTGCTGCTGCGTGTATAAGAACAATTTCACCTTTCTGAATATTCGCAACACGTTCTACCATGTAGTAAGCAGTTACGTATTGAGTTGCTAGTGCCAGTGCTTTTGACGAATCATAATTGCCAAGTTCAGCAATTGCATGCGATTCCGTGATCACGTGTTTTGCATAGCCGCCAAATCTGCAGAAAGCGAGAACTCGTTTTCCCAGAATAGATTGATCAACACCCTTTCCTGCTTCAACAATTTTTCCAACAACTTCATAACCAAGCACTGCGGGAAGCGGCGGTGCTTCTGCATACAATCCGCGACGGGCCATAACCTCCGCATAATTCAGTCCGAACGATTCCGTTTCAACCAACACCTGGTTTTCTCCCAATTGAGACAATGTTACGGTTCCAAGCTTAAACGCAGCTTCTGCTGGGCCGTACTTTACCAATGAAAATGCTTCTGTTTGATTCATAGGACAAATTTAAAGCTAAAATTTGGCGAAAGTTAACTTTCCATGACAATCTAAAAACCTATATTTAGAGGAACTAAAAACGCACATAATGGAAACTGCTTTCAGCTATCTCGTCCCAATTGATTTTACTCCGGTAACAGAAAACGCGCTTGTCTTTGCTTTGGATTCGGCAAAATATAACAAAGGAGAAATAGTACTCTTACACATTATTTCAAATGCAAAGGAGCGAATAGCCGCTGAAGCAGATATTCGTGACCTTGCAGCTAAACATCAGACGGAAGGCGTAAAAATAACTACGCGTGTTGTAATTGGAAAAGTATTACGTGATATTGGAATAATTGCCGATTCGATCGGAGTTCAACTCATTATCATGGGAACTCACGGAGCTTCACGATGGCAAAAAATCTTTGGAAGCCCGGCATTATCTGTTATCTCTAACAGTCACATTCCGATTATCCTGATCCAGGAAGACACTTCATTCCACAAGATCAAAAACATCGTAATGACCATTGATTTAGCCAAAGAAAGTATTCAGGTTGTAAAATATGCCGCTCAGATTGCGAAGATCTTTAATTCGAAAGTATATGTTGTTGGAGAACGCTATACTGATGAGAACTTCATGTCCAAAATTGACGTAAACATTCGGGTTGTGAACGATTATCTGCAGCAGCACGGTCTTTCGTCTACCGTCCATTTGTTGAACGAAAGCAATTTCGAAAATGAATTGCTTGAATACTGCAAAGAAGTGGATGCTCATCTTCTTGCTGTAACTTATTACCAGGATAATTTCCATATTTTCAGTAACAATCTGGTACAGGGATTAGCAGAAAATCCATTGGGAATTCCGGTGATGACATTTGACGGTGAAGACACTTCTTCCGGCGCTCAATTCGGGTTTATTACGCAGTAGTCTTCGATACATCCGCCGCGGCGGACACTCAGACTGACTGCGCAGATCAGCTCACTTTTTCTGAATCTTAGATTCCTTTTATGAGTAAGACGATTTCTCCCTTCGGGGGATTTGCTTTGTAGTAATCTAGTACTTCCTGTGATGTGCCGCGTTTGAATTCTTCGTAAAACTTACTGATTTCACGTGCCACACACACCTGTCTTTCCGGGCCGAGAATGGCAACGCATTCTTCCAGCGCTTTGATAATACGATGTGGCGATTCGTAGAAAACAACGGTACGTTCTTCTTCCAGAATGGAAAGCCATTTGGTTTGTCTTCCTTTTTTATGCGGAAGGAAACCTTCGTAAACAAAACGATCGCATGGAAAACCGCTTCCAACCAGAGCGGGAACAAAAGCCGTTGGACCAGGCAAGCACTCTACTTTCAGTCCTGCTTCCACACACGCACGAACCAACAAAAATCCGGGATCTGAAATTGCAGGAGTACCGGCATCAGAAACCAACACTGTTGTGGTATTCGTTTTAACACTTTCCACACAGCGTTCCAACTGTTTATGTTCGTTATGTGCATGAAACGGAACCAGTTTCTTACCGGTAATTTCAAGATGCGAAAGCAGCCTCATTGTTACTCGGGTATCTTCCGAGTAAATCAAATCAGCTTCACGCAACAACCGAATTGCGCGTAAAGTTATATCCTCTAAATTTCCAACCGGGGTTGGCACAACCGTAAGATGGCCCATTTTATCTGGTAATTACAACATAATCCTGCAAAACAGTTTGCAGAAATTCCATTTTCTTAGCCGGAGTTTCCTCCAGGCCTATTAAACGCGCTGTTTCATGCGCAAGTCCGATTGCGAACTTTCTATTCTCTTCGTTCGGATAATTTTTGACCCGTAAAATTGTTGTTTTGATCAACATCATATCCTCATCCGAAAAACGTTTAACGGCAGGATATTTGACTTCGTGATTAGTAGAAGTTTTGATGTTCAGCACATCAGATAGCGAATACATCTGAGAATTCGATGTTTTAATAACTACCGTATTCGCCATAAGATCTCCCAAGCGCTGGTTGCGTTCAGAGGTTCCTGCAATAAGTAATCCTAAAAAGCCAAATGCACCAACCCAAATGTCTACAACACGGAAGATCCAGCGGGTAAAGTATTCTCTTAACCCGGCAGTTTCACCGGTAACTTTAACAACACGAATTCCCATGATCCATTTTCCAAGCGAACGGCCATTGGTGAAATATTCCATTGTTGGCGAATAGATAAACCACGGGATGCGGAACAGAATTGCGTAAACTGCAGCTGCTCCATCTGCTTTCAGATCGAAGAAACTAAGATCGAGAACATTGTAAGCAATGAGAAAGTAAATCAGAAAAGCCAGTGCATCTAAAAACGAAGCTACGGCACGAACAAACGGATTCGCTAATTCGTAATCGATATTTACATACTGGGCTGTTTTAAATGTGATACTGCTCATTCAAGTTCGATTGAAAACAGAAAATTACTTATAAAAGAGGAAAAGTCGAAAGAGGAAAGAAGGAAAAGTTGAATAAATATCCCTTTTTCAACTTTTCTCTATTTCTCTTTTCTTCTTATTTAAGTGTCAATTGAATGGGCAAATGATCTGAATAACCACCATAATATTTTGATCCGCCGTACGTTGTTGCCGGTTTTTTTGTTCCATCTCCCGCAGTGTATAACTGGAAGTCTTCCTTTACAATAACGGCATCTTTAGTTAAAAGTTTGACTTTACGTTTCCCATTATACAAAGATTTTGATACGATAAACTGATCTAAAACTCCCCATTTATTGTTGTAGTTATGCGTTCCCAATCCAGCCAGATGATCGTCGTACAGTAAATTGTATAAATCTGCTTTTTTATCGGTGATCTGTTTTGCTTTCAGGATATTTTCAATCGATTTATTATTCGGGTGATCATTGAAATCTCCCATCAGAATGATATTTGCTTTCGGATCGTCTTTCAAAATCTCATCTATTTTAGCTCTTGCAACTTCCGCAGCGCGAACTCGTTTGATTTCAGATTCAGCTTCACCACCTCTTCTGGATGGCCAGTGATTGACAAAAATGTGCATAGTTCGTTTTCCTTGTAACTCTCCTTTTACGTATAGAATATCTCTTGTTTTGAAGGATGGGATTGAGTCAATTGAAACCAATAAGTTAGTTATAACTAACGGTTTAAATCTGTCTGAATCGTAAAGCAATGCACAATCAATTCCGCGTGCGTCCGGTGAATCCTTATGCGCCAATTTGTATTTCGTATTAGCAAGTCTTCCTGTTTTCGCCAAATCCATGACTACAGAACCATTCTCAATTTCCACTAAACCAATTAATACAGGATTCTCTTTCAGATTCGTTGTAATTACCTGCGACAAATGATCGAGTTTAGTTTGGTATCGCTCTTTAGTCCATTGCAACTTTCCGTCCGGCAGGAATTCTTCATCAATCACATCTGTCTGATTGATAGTATCAAATAAATTCTCTACGTTGTAAAAAACAATTGACCGGCCGTGATAGGATTGCAACGTAACAGGAAGTTCCGGTTTTTGCTGAGTTTCGAAGTTACACGAAATTCCAATGATTGCTGTTAATCCGAATGCGATCGGAAATAAGTATTTTTTCATAACTAGTAATTAAGTTTAAACTGGTCCAGCTCAAGCAGACAAGCCGTTAACAAATCAATTGATCCCTGAATATCTTTTGTGTGGGCCATTTCAATAACCTGATGTAAATGTCGTGTTGGAATAGATATAGCACCAGCAATAGAACCACCAGCCGACATCCGTTGAATACCTGCAGTGTCTGTTCCACCTGCAGTTAGAATTTCAGGCTGCCACTTTATTTTATTTCTATCGGCAACTTCTTTCATGAACCGAACCATTCGCACGTCACAGATAGTAGAAGAATCCATGATTTTAATGGCGGTTCCTCCTCCAAGCTGTGTTATTTGTTCATGAGCCGGAGCACCCGGAAGATCAAAAGCAATTGTAGTATCAAGTCCGAACCCAAATTTAGGCTGAATGGCTAAACTTGCTACGTTTGCCCCGCGGATTCCCACTTCTTCCTGCACGGTGAAAACCATATACAGTGTATTCGGTAAGCTCTTCCCTTTGAGATTTCTTAAGGTTTCAATAGAAATGAACACTGCCAAACGATTATCCAGCGATTTACAATTGACACATTCTCCCATTTGAACAAAGCTTCGTTCGCGTGTTACTGAATCACCAATTGTTACGAGTTCCTTCACTTCTTCAGCTGTTAAACCGGTATCTATGAAGTAATCTGTCAGTTTTGCTACTTTATTTCGTTCCTCGGTGGTCATTACATGGATTGGTTTGGAAGCCATAACTCCCAGAATATCTTTCTTTCCATGAATAATTACCCGCTGAGCAGTTAATGTTTTCGGGTCGAAACCGCCGAGAGTTGTAAAGCGTACAAATCCTTTATCATCAATGTGAGTCACCATGAAACCAATCTCATCCATGTGTGCACCAACCATTGCCACTTCGTCATTCGACCCGGATCTGACAGCATATACATTTCCCATGTTGTCGATCTTCACTTCATCACAAAGCCCTTCCAGTTCGCGTAAAACAACCTTCCTGATCGGCTCTTCGAATCCCGGAGCACCGGGCGTAATACATAATTCTTCTAATAAGTCTAAACGCATGACCCCAAAAGTAATTGATTATTGAATGAAATGAACGTGGTAAGAAAGCATTAACGTAAAAGAAATATAGAGAAAATGAACTAGAACGATTTACCAAACAAGAAGAAAAAGGTTTATATCTCTATTGCCAGGAATACCCGATTCCGAAACCACCGCCAAAGCTCCAACCCATTCCGGCTACTTTCCGGGTTTCCGAAAAAGCATTAAAGGTTAAGCCACCTTCCTGCCAGTAGGTAACTTTGCATCCGTACGAACCCGCGTAACGCAAATACCATTTGTCGGAATTGTTGTTTTTCACGAAATCGACACCCAGGAAATTCGCGTAAGGCGACACATCCCAATGATACCGGACAGGAATGTGGTACGAAACTCCATCAGGGGCAACCAACAGAATGATTCCGCCGACAACTCCCAGGGCACCCAGATCAAAAACCGAATTCGGATTTGTATTATTGGTTGTAAGAATACCAAACAGAATCAGTGGCGGTCCCAACAGCAATCCGGCAGAAGTATGGATCTGGTAAATATTATCGTTCCGATGAACAAATTCAAGATTATAGTTCAATCCAACTCTTTCATGAATTAAAAATTCAGCAGAAACGCCATAAGTTTGTAAATTTGCTGAATCCACACGTCCAAATCCGCTCTTTAACCAAACATGTCCGACATTTTGATTGAATTGAGCTGAAACCTGGTTCGTGATGAATAGGATTAAAAAGGCACTGATCAGTTTCATACTGCAAATATATTCTTCCCGGAGAATTGAAGAATGAAATGGAATCATTTCCTGAAAAAACAATAACTTGTGAAACTAAAAACCCTCTATTATGAAGAAACAATTACTATCTATTTTACTTATCGGAACATCACTAAGCTCCTGGTCTCAGGTACAAATTGCCAATTCGAATTTTGAAGCATGGGAAACTGTTGCATCAGGTGAAGAGCCAACAAACTGGAACAGTTTTTTAACGGCCGGAGGAAGTTTAAGCTGGGCAGCAACAGACCAATGTGAAAGTTCAACAGATGTACGACCGGGAACAACCGGCACCAAGTCGCTTATGATTTTCTCAAACAGCGTTCTGGGCGTTATAGCCAACGGAAACTGTACGGTTGGAAAGATTAACATGGGAAGTGCTTCGCCGGCAAATGCCAGTAACTACAACTCCTCTATAATTGCAGACGCTAATTTTTCAGAAGCAATTGATGTTCAGCCGGACTCAGTGGTTTTTTGGGCAAAGTTCGCCCCTGCCAGCGGTAATACAACCGATTCTGCACGTATTGCGACGATCATTCACGACAATTACGAATTCAGAGACCCGAGTGATGCAAATTCATTACCGCATATTGTTGGTACTGCAATCAAGAACTTCGCAAAGACTGATGGAAATTGGGTGCGTATGGCAGTTCCGTTTACTTATTCCGGACCGGCTTCAACTCCTGCATTCATTTTATTGACATTCACAACAAACAAAACACCGGGTGGAGGTACAGACAATGATATTTTGCTGGTTGATGATATGGAGTTAATATACAATCCGTTGAGTGTTGAAGAAGAATCTGCGTCACCGGTTCAGGTTGTTAACGCTAACGGAAGAATAACTTTTAAAGCAAAGGAAGGTGCAACCTTAGCTGTGGCAATTACCACAAGTGAAGGCCATACAATTGCCAGAGGAACTACTGAGCAAACTTTCGACATAGCTACTGCCGGAGTTTACTTCGTTATTCTTTCATCTGATGGAAAAGAATACGTTCACAAAATCGTTGTCTACTAACTTTAAATGACTTTTCTTTTCAAGTATATGCTTTTGGGAGTTGCTTTTTGCGCTCCACTATTTTTCTACGCTCAAAACGAAATCAAAGGAACTGTTTTTGGAGAAAGTGGAGAGGTGGTTTCAGGCGCTATACTTACAGCAGAAATAGAAACAATACTATATGAAACCAAAAGCGCCTCAAATGGTGTTTTTGGTTTTTCATTACCAACAGGCACCTATTGGGTCCGGATTTCACATCCGGATTACATCGCCGATTCCATTGAATTAAACACTGAAATCTATTCGGAATCCATTATTATTGAACTTAGCAGAAAAAAAGGCTTAATTGAGGAGGTTGTGATCAAGGTCGGGAAATTCGATACACCATTGGAGGAACAGACAGTTTCTATGGAAGTCATTAAACCGCATTTGATTGAAAGTAAAAACACACGAAGCATAGAAACCGTTCTGGACCAAACTCCCGGTTTAAATATTCTTGACGGCGAACCGCAAATCAGAGGCGGAAGCGGATTTACTTTTGGCGTTGGTTCAAAAGTCGCAGTTTTAGTAGACGATATGCCAATGCTTTCAGGAGACGCGGGTCGGCCGGAATGGGGATTTATTCCCGTAGAAAACATCAGCCAGGTAGAAATAATCAAAGGAGCAGCATCCGTTCTTTCAGGTTCTTCGGCTCTTTCAGGATCAATCAATATTCGAACGGCTTACCCAACTTCTACTCCGCTAACTAAAGTAAATATTTACTCAGGTCTGTACGGAAGTCCAAAAGAACGGTCAACTACCTGGTACGATGATCAACCGCTGATATATGGCGCAAATCTGCTTCATTCGGTGAAAAAAGGAAACTGGGATTTGGTATTTGGAAGTAATTTCAACTACGATCATGGATATATAGGTCCACCTGTTACCGACACACTCGTTCAAAAGGATACTATTTCGAATTTCAGTGCGAAACGCATGTCGAGTCAGAAAGCGCGTTTGAACGGAAGTTTTGTGTATCATTCCAAAAAACACCGCGGATTAAGTTACGGATTGAATACAAACTTCATGCTTTCCAGAACAAATATGATCTTTGCATGGTTAGATGATACATCCGGTATTTACAGGGCATATCCGGGAGCTATGTTTTTAGTTGATCAGCTGATTTTTCACGTTGATCCAACCTTAAACTTCCTTACAGGCAATAACTCAAAGCACTCTTTACGAACACGAATGCTTCGAACGGTAAATGATATGAGCGCCAATCAAAGCAATCAGGCAACAGTTCTCTACGCCGATTACCAGTACAAAACTATTTTTGAATCACTTAAAAAAATTCAATTTATCGGCGGATTAACTGCCACTCATACCCATAGTTATTCGAATATTTACGTTGGTTCGGGAAGTAAAACAAATACGCTTTTTAATCTTTCGGGATATACGCAGCTGGAGAAAAAAATTAAGGATCGTTTGAACTTATCGGTCGGTGCAAGATTAGAACATTTTGATTTGAACGACGGAACTGAAACCGCCAATAAACCCGTTGTGCGAGCCGGTTCGAGTATTCGTTTACACAAAGCAACTTATTTAAGAACTTCCTTCGGGCAAGGTTTCCGGTTTCCAACAATCACAGAACGTTATATCAAAACAGGTGTTGGTAATTTCGGTGTTTTTTCTAATCCCGAGCTAAAAGCCGAGAGCAGCTGGAACGCAGAATTCGGTGTAAAGCAGGGAATGAAATTTGGCGGACTCATGGCTCTTTTTGATGCCGCATTCTTCTGGCAGGAATACCAAAACACGATTGAATATATGTTTGGAATTTGGGACATTGCCAGTCCGACTTCTTTTGCGGGGTTTAAGTTTTTGAATACCGGACGTTCACGCGTTCAGGGAATTGACTTATCATTTGCAGGAGAATATAAACTGAAAGAAAAACACAATTTCAAATTCCTGATCGGATACAACTACATTGTTCCAAAGACGTTAAATCCTGATTACATATACGCTACTGACGATTTCAACAGAAAATTTAGTTACAATTCCACATCACTCGATTCGGCATCGCGCATTTTGAAATACCGCTTCCTTCACAATGTAAAAGCCGATGTAGAATGGAGTTTCAATCAAAAATTAGCTATCGGTGTGAGCGTAAAGTATTTCAGCAAGATCGTGAACATGGATAAGATCATCAAGGAGTTTGAAGAGTTTACGGTTAGTGCGCCCTACATTCAGAACATTCGTTATATGGATTATTTTAACGCCAACCGCCATGGTAATTTTATCCTGGATGCACGCATTTCTTATCCACTGAATAAAAAGCACAAAATTGCGCTGATCGGAACCAATGTTTTGAATAAAACCTATTCTTTACGTCCGCTTAAAATTGAACAGCCCATTACTATTATGGCGCAGTATTCTTTTCGATTGGGGGAAGATTGATTATTAACACATAGTCACATAGAAAAGCACATAGATTCTGTGTTAACCTCCAAGAGAAATCTAAATTTTCTTTACTTTTATT